>RGDT01000228.1 GCA_009918525.1 Planctomycetia bacterium | reverse complement strand
CGTCGGGGACGGCAGCCGTCCACTCGTTATGCAAAGCAATAAGCGGCAGAGGTAACGCCGACGCGGACAGTTCCGTCATCAACTGCCCCAGAGCGGCCACATCATCGGCTTTTGTTTCTGAAGGAATCGACCCGTCTTCGGGAAGGATACAGGTGCCGCTAAAATCGAGTCGCGGCCGGGTTGCGATTCTGGGGGGAGAAGAGCCGCAAACGTCAGGGACGGCAAGTTCAGCACCAGCGCCGTCGGTCACCTTAGCGGCTCTGACAACCGCGATACGGACGGAGGATCGCTTCAAGCGTCCGTGGGTTAATCCCACGCGATGCGCCGCGGCCAATAGTTCAGCCACCTCAAGTGTCAGGTTTAGCGCATCGAGAATAGGTAACGGTCCCGGTGACTGGCCATCGAACAACTCCAGAGCCATCCAGGGCGGATCAGCCGTCCAATCGGAAGCGACCACTTGCCGAACGCCAGGATGATCGACAAGACGAAGAAGGCGGATACGGTTGGTGATCGCTTCCACACGATCCGGATCGCTCCACGCCGGGCCTAGTGTTCGCAGCTCAACGCCGTCCGCCGCATAGGCAACGCCATCGGGGCCAGCCCCCCGTTGCCCACGCGCGACATACCCTGCGTAAATCACGACAGACTCGCGATCGCATCGGCCGCGGCCCGCACGGTTTCCGCGAGCCGTTCCTCGGTATGCAGTACACTGTTGAACGCCGCCTCAAATTGGCTACAAGGCAGATAGACACCTCGATCCATCATCGCCCAGAAGAAGCGGCCAAATTTCTTGGCGTCGCTCTTTTTGGCGGTGTCGTAATTGGTGACCGGTTCAGTGGTGAAGAAGAGTGTCCACATACTGCCTACCTGATTGACCGTCAGACCCGGCGCGGCCTTTCGCAGTCCCTCCACGATGAAGCGGCCGAGCCGTTCGAGTTCGGGATAGGGGTTGGTGCGTTTGAGTTCTTTCAATGTTGCAATTCCCGCTGCCATCGCGACCGGGTTGCCCGACAGGGTGCCAGCCTGGAAGACTGGCCCAGCGGGCATGATTTTCTTCATTACGTCGGCACGTCCGCCGTAGGCTCCGACCGGGAAACCGCCGCCGATGATTTTGCCCAGCACCGTCACGTCCGGCGTCTGGCCGAGTAACTGTTGCGCCCCGCCGTAGGCCAAACGGAATCCGGTCATCACTTCGTCGTAGACGAGCAAGGCTCCGTACTGGTGAGTCAGTCGCCGTAGTTCGCTCAGGAACTCGGCCGACGGCGTCACCAGTCCCATATTACCGGCGACCGGTTCGAGCATGACGCCAGCAATCTGGTCGCCACATGTCTTGAAGGCGTCCGCGAGCGCCTGGGTATCGTTGTAGGGTAACGATAGGGTGTCCTGCGTACATCCCTTGGGAACGCCGGGACTGTTTGGCACGCCCAGCGTCGTGGCACTCGACCCCGCCTGCACCAGCAGGCTATCGACGTGGCCATGATAACATCCGGCAAACTTGATGATAAGATCACGCCCCGTGTAGCCGCGTGCCAGACGGATCGCACTCATGGCCGCTTCAGTACCGCTGGAGACCATGCGGACCATCTCGACGGAGGCAATGGCCTCGATGACCAGTTCGGCCATCTCGCTTTCGCGTTCGGTCGGTGCGCCGAAACTGCTGCCTTGATGGATCGCTTCGATGACGGCTGCCATCACGGTTGGATGGCAATGCCCTAGGATCATTGGTCCCCAGGACCCGATGTAATCGAGATAGCGGTGGCCGTCGATATCGTAGAGAAAAGGACCTTCGCCACGGGCCATGAACAGGGGCAGTCCACCGACGGCACCGAAGGCGCGGGCGGGGCTATTGACGCCGCCGGGGATCAGACTCTGGGCACGGCGGAAGGCTTGCTCGCTTCGAATGCGTTGCATGGCTTTCTCGGGAATGTTTAGACGATGCAAACATTATACAAATTACAACCCCGAGTCGGCAGCATTAACGACGATAAGTTATGCAGTGCCGTCACTCAAGTTTCCGACTCTGACAACCTGGATGATTCACGGAACCCTAGCGAGAATACCAACAACATCAGCGCCGTTATCATTGCTGCTGGCGCGAAAGCCAACGGCAGATTATCACCCGTCATGTGCCTTAACAAACCTGCCAACAGATTGCCCAACAGCAAACCGCTTCCACCAATACCGTTAAACAACCCTTGTACGCTCGACTTCAAATCGCCCTCGGCAAGGCCGTTGACATATACTTGCCCGGAGATGGTAAAACAGGTGATATAAATTCCGTTGAGCACTAGGGACGGCACCACGAGTTCTAACGGACGGCCAATACTTAACACCGACATCGCCACGAGCCAGGCACACAGGCCCACCAGCATCGTCCGCCGTAAGCCCAACGCCGCCAAGATACCCGGTAAAACAAACAGCCCGATCACTTCCAACGGTTGAGCCAGCGTCAGCGTCGGTGTGAGCCATTCCTTGGTCACACCGAGGTCCGTCAACAACAACGGCGTTAGCTGGGTGGTGAATGGAAACGTCAGCGATGCCCCAAACAGGCATAGCGTATACACTGCGAATCCACGATCGCGGAACAGACGAAACGCCGCCAACGGAGCGTAGCCTCGTCCCGGCCGCGGTGGTGTTGTCGGTAATGTCTGGGCATAAACGGCCAGAATCCAGGCAATGAAACTTCCCAGTCGGAAGACATCCGTCGGCGGCGTCTGTCGAAACCACAGCCACACCCCACTGATCCAGCCGACCACAATCCAGGCGACGGTGCCCCACATCCGCACCGGGCCAAACTGCTTGGCGGGAAATGGCAAATGCGTGAAACAGACCGCCGTACCGAACTGAGTGATCGGCCCACACAGCATCCAAAATAACAGAGTTCCCCCGAAGATGGTCACTGGGTCTGTTAAGGTCGAGAGCCACCACAGATTGACGCCCGCGAACACCGCGCAGATAGACAAGGCTCGTTCTGCAGGCATCCAACGGTCGGCAATCTGCCCGGCGATGAGCCACGCGAACATGGCTGCGACCGCTTGCGTCGAGCAACACAAAGCGATGGTAAACTTATTAAACCCCAGTTGTTGCAATGACAAACTGTACAACGGCACCAGGCAGGCGGGGACGGCCCACATCAGTGCGGCGAGCAGTGAAAGGCGTAGGTACAAGTAGATCCTTTACCAGCAATGTTATCTTGGGCGAAATTTGCTTTCGCGACAGAGCCCCAACCCAGGACGAGCGGGATGTGTCAACGCCCCGATTCGCCGAAGTCTATGGCTATCGTATCAAAAGAATGCCAACGGTGAAAGTGTTGTCCATCCGGTCTCTTATGGCCGAAAAGCGCTCAACTCGTCCTTCAACTGCTCAAGTAAGGGACGCAACTTTTCCCACGCCTCGGCTGCCCCGTTCCATTCTCCGGATCGACCGATGGTTTCAAGTGTTAATGCCGCTTCTCGCGCCGATTCGGCGGCGAACGTAGCAACCGATCCTTTCATCGTGTGCGCCAGTCGGTACAGGGTGCTGGCATCCCGCGACTCAACGGCGGTTTTCAGGGCAATCGTCTGGCTCGGTAATTCGGCCAGAAACAGGTCGATCAATTCGCGTAATAATACTCGGTCACCGCCGCAGCGCTCCAGAGCTTGAGCCTCGATGTAGTGATGATTGCCTGTTGCTCGCTCGTCTTTGATTGGCTCCGTTGGCGCATTCCGACCCCGTGATAGCACGCCCGGCGCATAGGTTGTTAACACTTGTTCCATAGCCGCAAAGAGGTCGCTCTCATTGATCGGTTTGCTCACATAGGCATCCATTCCGGCTTGTAAACAACGCTCACGGTCTCCTTTCATGGCGTGGGCTGTCAGCGCAATCACCGGAGTACGGCGTCCCTTGGATTGTTCGCGACGACGGATCTCCTCTGTGGCTTCTAATCCATCCATTTCCGGCATCTGAACATCCATCAAAATGATATCATAGCATTCTCGCTGAAGTGCCTCCAGTGCTAGACGGCCATTCGATGCGATGGTAACCCGATGTGCGGCACGTTCCAAAAGACGAACGGCTAGCCGTTGGTTAATGAGATTGTCCTCGGCCATGAGAATATTCAAGGGTGGTAGGGGAGAGGACAGCACCGACGGGGTGAGTCTGGTCGGAGGCATGAGAGGCGTTTGATGAGAGCGTCCTGCAACGAGATTAAGAATGGTGTCGAGCAATTCTGAATGTTTAAGCGGTTTGAGAATCGTCGCTTGTGTTCCGACCTGCTTGTCTCGTTCGGCACTGCGACTCTGGGGGATGCCGGGGCGTTGAAACTCCCCGCTCGTCCACAGCCCCCCCGCAACCCGTTCATTGAGATCGGTCGACGTGAGCATCACAAGAACTGCCCCGGCCAACCCGGGTGATTGTGCTACCTTCTCGCTCAAGTCGAAACCGTTGGGGTGCGGCATCCCCGCGTCTGCCAGGACCAGACGATACGACTGGCCCGCTTCGGCTGCGCGTTTCAGTTCCTCGAGCGCCTCTTGTCCCCCTGCTGCCGCGTGCGGGGTCATTTGCCAGTTACCAAAGAGTTCTTTGAGGTGTTCGCGATGTGTGGCGTTATCGTCCACGATCAAAACTCGCAAACCCAGCAAGTCCGTAGAAGCCGGTGTTCCCGGCAAAGGATCGGCCTGGGCAGCTTTGTCGAAGACTGCAGTGAAATAAAACCGGCTACCCCGTCCCGGTTCGCTCTCCATCCACAGGCGTCCGCCCATGAGCGCTACAAGCTGCACGCTAATCGACAACCCAAGGCCCGTTCCGCCATACTGTCGTGTGATCGAGCCATCCACCTGCTCGAACGGCTCAAAGATCGCCGCAGCACGATCGGCCGGAATACCAACCCCAGTATCACGGACAAGAAAGTGTAACGTACACGGCCCCTGAGAAGGTGAAGCAGAGCCGGAAGCTAAGAAGGGTTCACCTGGGTGGTTGGAGCCGATCATGCTCGTCAAAGACGGGTTGGCGTCGGTAGGACCGGTCAGCGAAAGAGCTTTGTCGGAGCCGGCTGACGCGAGCGAGACGCAAACCACCACTTCACCGACGGGAGTGAATTTGATGGCGTTGCCGACCAAGTTGACGATCACCTGACGCAAGCGGCCCTCATCACCAACCAGCACATCGGGCACATCGGGCGCTACGTGGCAGACAAGTTCCAGCCCTTTCTGCTGCGCCCGTAATGCCAGCGAACGCATGGCATCGGCAAGGCTGTCGCGTAGTCGGAACGTTACGGACTCGAGCGTCAGCTTACCGGCTTCAATCTTACTGAAGTCAAGAATGTCATCGATGATCCGCGTTAACGCATCCGCTGAAGACAACACCATACCCAAAAAATCGCGTTGATCGGCTCCTAGTTCGCTCTCCAACGTCAGACGCGTCATTCCTATGATGCCGTTGATCGGCGTGCGAATTTCGTGACTCATACGCGCCAGGAACTCGCCTTTGGCCCGATTAGCCGCCTCGGCCACGTCGCGCGCTGTGCGTAGCTCGGCCTCCATCATTCGCCGTTCGGTGATGTCGTGACAGATGCCGACGATACCTATCACGTCTCCATCAGATGAGCGTAGCGGAACCTTGGTCGTGGATAGCCAGATAGCTCGGCCGTTAGCGTCGATGTGCAGTTCTTCGTGATCGCGTACCGTGATTCCTTCGTTCATCACCCGCTGATCGTCTGCCATGAACGCTTCCGCGCGATCGGATGGAAGGAAATCGCGATCGGTCTTTCCGCGTACTTCTTCCAGTGAAGTCGCTCCTAGGCTACGCACAGTCGCCGCATTCGCGACCAGAAACCGACCGCAACGGTCCTTCACGAAAATGAAATCTGGTAAATGATCCAGCAGCGTACGCAGATGGCCGAGTTCTTCTTCCATTGGGTCCTCTAGTCCCCGAGTCCACTAAACCCGACGATTCGCGTCGTCGGCTCTACCAAGACCGCAGACAAGGTAGCACATGGATGATTGACCAAGGGTATTCTAGTCACAGATCGAGACACTCCGAGGGGATTAGAGCCACTGATTACGCCATTATAAGGATTCAAAATAGGTAAGCCCGGCAAAGGGATACCAAACGAGGGGCGTTTTATCCGACACTCACGTGAAGCGGTTGACCTCGCTATAATTACAATTTAGTTCAAGGAGGGATCATATGGGTGTTCGAGCGATCGTTTTCGACTTCGGAAATGTCGTGGGGTTCTTCCAACGCCGACGTGCTGCCGCCAATCTAGTTGCCTATGGCCCGCCGGGGCTAACTCAGGAGGAGATTCTCCCACTGCTGGCCCATCCGGAATATGAACCTCTCTATGAGAAATCGGTGTTGTCTTCGGCGCAGATCCTCGAATTACTGCGAACTCGTCTGAGTCTGAACGGGACCGATGAAGAACTAGCGTTCGCATTCGGGAATATGTTCGAGCCGAATCCCGCCGTTTGCTCGCTGGTACCGCAGTTGCAAGGACGTTACCACTTGGCATTGCTCTCGAATACCAACGAGATGCACTATCGCGTCTTTCGCACCCAATTTGCTGAAACGCTCGATCAATTCGACCATCTGGT
>RGDT01000227.1 GCA_009918525.1 Planctomycetia bacterium | reverse complement strand
TCGGAGCCGCAAGCGTCAACGCCGCCGCGGAAAAAGCAGTCATGACAAACGACACCCACAGAGCCGGAATCGTCAGCGACGGCACAGGAGAAAGCAGCATGAGCGCCCCAGCGGCCTATTTCATCACGTTCACCAGGTACGGGACCTGGCTTGCGGGTCGTGCGGCGGGTTGCAAGGTCGCCACGCTTAAGGAAATCGAAGCCCAAGGGTGGAGTCTCAACCCCGGTCGTTACGTCGGCGTGGCGGACAAGGGAGAAGATGATTTTGATTTTGCCGAACGGCTGGAAGAACGGAGCGAAGAGTTGGAAGTGCTCAACCGCGAAGCCCGTGAGTTGGAGGAACGCATTGCGGGCAATGTGGCCAAGCTGTTGGAGGTTGCAACATGACCAAAACCATTTCGGCGGAATGGCGAGCCAGAAGGCTTGTCGATGTTGCCAAAGTGATTCCGGGCTATGCCTTCAAAAGCAAGGACTGGTGTAAGAAAGGCATCCCTGTCATCAAGATCAAAAACATCGTCGGTGATCTGTCTGTTGATACAGTGGAAGCGGACTGTGTGCCGTGCGAGCTTCTCACGGCAAAACTTCACAAGTTTGTATTGAACGATGGGGATATTCTGGTCGCCATGACGGGGGCCACGGCGGGTAAAGTTGGACGCCTGCGATGCAAAAGTTCTCACCTTCTTAATCAGCGGGTTGCCAAACTTGATCCATTCGACGTTGATCCACTTTTCTTCTGGGCCGTCGTCTCAAGCGAAGAATATCAGGGGCGTTTTTTTAAGTTAGCCGATGGTGCCGCACAACCGAACATGAGCGGCGGACAAATTGAAGAGGTTGTGTTGCTGGTTCCATCTCGCAACACCCAACGCAAAATCGCGGCTGTGCTGTCGGCGTATGACGACCTGATTGAAAACAACACCCGGCGTATCGCCATTTTGGAAGAGATGGCGCAGGCGATTTACCGGGAATGGTTCGTCCACTTCCGCTTCCCCGGCCACGAGAACGTTCGATTCATCGAGTCGCCGTTGGGCAAGATTCCGGAGGGGTGGAAGGCGACCACGTTGGGCGATGTGGTCGAACTTGCATACGGGAAGGCTCTCAAGGCCGATGACCGCAAGCCCGGCCCTTTTCCGGTGTATGGTTCTGGTGGTGTTGTCGGCTTCCATGATGAAGCCTACACAAAGGGACCGGGAATTATCGTCGGCAGAAAGGGCAACGTAGGAAGCGTGTTCTGGTCCGACGACGACTTCTACCCAATCGACACCGTTTTCTTTGTCAATACAAAGGTTCCGCTGCATTACATTTATTACAACCTTATCCTTAGCCAATCATTCCTGAACAGTGATGCCGCCGTACCGGGACTGAATCGAAATCAAGCCTATCGCAACCCGTTTGTACTTCCATCACAAGACGTTTTGACTTCATTTGAAAATCAATGCAGCACTCTTTTTTCTGCTTTGCGGAATTTGCGGAAGCGCAACGACAACTTGCGAACGACCCGTGACTTGCTATTGCCCAAGCTGATAAGCGGGCAACTGGACGTGGAAGACCTCGACATCGACACGGGGGAAAACGCCGTCGCTGACGCGTCCGGCTCTGATTTGGTATGTTCTGAGGCAGTAAGAGAGGGGGCGGGGCGTTCGGAGCCGCAAGCGTCAACGCCGCCGCGGAAAAAGCAGTCATGACAAACGACACCCACAGAGCCGGAATCGTCAGCGACGGCACAGAAACGAACAAGATGAGGAACCCATAACGGAGTGAAGAAAATGAACAGCTTCAACTTTTCCGAAAATGAAACGGTCGAAAAGCCCACGATTGCTCTTTTTGAACAGTTGGGCTGGGAAACGGCGGACGGTAACGCGGAAGTGATCGGCGAAAAGTCGTCAACGTGGGGTCGTAAAACGAGGCGCGATGTGGTGCTGGTATCGCGATTCACGGAGGCGTTGCAAAAGCTCAATCGTGACATCAAAAGCGAGGCGGTGAAAAACACGCTGGAGGTAATCACCACCGATCGCAGCGCGGTCAATAGCGTGTTGGCAAACCGTGCAATATATAAGTGTATCAAAGAGGGGGTGAAGATTCGCTACCAAAACCCCGACGGGGCCGACGTCGATGAGACGGTACGGGTCATCGACTGGAGCGAACCGACGAACAACGATTTTCTGTTGGTGTCGCAATGGAAAATCGCGGGAGAACGAAAAGCGGGCCGATGTGATCTGGTTGGTTTCGTGAACGGGCTGCCGTTGTTACTGATCGAATTAAAAAAGCCGACAGTGAAATGGGAGGAGGCGTACCGAGATAATTTAGCGAGATACAAGGCGGACCTGGCGCAACTATTTTGGTACAACGCGTTGATCGTATTGAGCAATGGGAGCCAGGCCAAGATAGGGAGCATCACATCGGGGGAGGAGCATTTTTCCGATTGGAAAAGGATCGCGGAGGAGCAAGAACCCGCCGAGATATCGCTTGGGAAGATGATACGGGGGACATGCGAAAAATCGCGATTACTCGACCTGGTCGAAAACTTTACGCTTTTTGGAACGCACGACAGCAAGAACATCAAAATCACGGCCAAGAATCACCAATATCTAGGCGTGAATAAGGCGGTGGCGGCGGTGCAAAACGCGACCGGCGACCCGAAGAAAATCGGGGTGTTTTGGCACACGCAGGGGAGCGGGAAGAGTTATTCGATGGTGTTTTTTGCGCAGAAGGTGCTGCGGAAGATAGCCGGTAACTGGACGTTTTTGGTGGTCACGGATCGCGCCGACCTCGACGACCAGATATACAAAAATTTTGAAAACATGGGAGCAATAACCAACAAGTGTCAAGCCCAGAGCGGGACACATTTGAAGCAGTTATTGACGCAAAATCATCGGTATATTTTTACGATGATTCAGAAGTTTGGGAAAAGAGACATCGCAGCATTTCCGAAATTAAGCGACCGAAACGACATCATCGTGATGACGGACGAGGCTCATCGGTCGCAATATGCGGATTTGGCGATGAATATGCGGAACGCCTTGCCGAATGCCCGGTTCATCGGGTTCACGGGTACGCCGTTACTTGCCGAGGACGAAAAGACAAGGGAACAGTTCGGGGAATACATATCGCGGTATGATTTTCGCCAATCGATTGAGGACGGGGCGACAGTTCCGCTGTATTACGAGATACGCAAGCCAGCGCTGCAACTGGTGAACGAAGACTTTCGGGACCAGTTAATGCAGTTAATTGATGGGGCGAATTTAACGGACGAACAGCACGAGGAATTACAACGAGAGCTTAACCAAAAAAAGATAGTAATCACGCGAGATGATCGGTTGGATGAAATCGCGAAAGATATTGTCGAACATTTCATGGGCCGTGCCGATGGCGGCAAAGCAATGGTGGTGTCAATCGACAAGCAAACGGCCGTCCGCATGTACGACAAAGTGAAAAAGTATTGGGAAGAAAAAGCCCAATCACTCGAAGAGAAAAGAAAACAGGTAGACGAGTTAAAGCAAATACAAGTGGATAAAGATATCAAGATAATGAAAGAGTTGGATATGGCGGTGGTGGTATCGCCGGATGATAAGGAGGAAGAGGAGTTCAAGGCGAAAGGGCTGGAAATCAAGAAACATCGTGAACGGATGCAAACGGAAGATTTAGAGGCCAAATTTAAGGCCGCAGAAGATCGGTTGCGGATGGTGTTTGTGTGTAACATGTGGTTGACGGGGTTTGATGCGCCGTGCGTATCGACGATCTACCTCGATAGGCCGATGAAGAATCACACGTTGATGCAGACTATTGCGCGAGCGAACCGGGTCTACGGGGCGAAAAATCACGGATTGGTGGTCGATTATATTGGGGTATTCAGCCATTTGAGGGAGGCGTTGAAGATTTACACATCGAAGACGCCAAACAACCAGGATGCGGATGATTCGCCGATCCAGAATAAGATGAAGCTGGTGGAACAATTGCGACAAGCCATCGTCGCGGCCGAGCAGTTTTGCGGGCAACGTGGGGTAGATCTCAACAAGATCATGAACGCTAATGTTGAGGCGTTTAAGCGAATAGCCGACCTGGATGAGATGGCCGGTCAGTTGATCTGGGATAGGAAAATAAAAGAAGAGCTTGACGAACAACGAGAAAAGATCATTGTCAACGACCAGTTGAAATGCGATTTTTTCGCGCTCGTCAATCGTGTGATAAAGCTGTACAAGGCAATTTTACCGGACCCGACAGCCAGCGAGTTTGTACCGGTGAAAACATGCCTGGTGCTGTTGAAGGAAAAGGTTCGCGAGTTTCTGCCTGAAGTCAACATCACAGACGTGAAGAGGTCGATTACGGAGTTACTCAATCATTCCGTCAAGGTAGACCCAAGTCGAACAGGGTCGATACAACCACCGAGAAACATGCTTGATTATGTTGTAAAAACAACAGATGAACTTTTTGAGGAAGGAAAGAAACACACGGCGGCGGAGACACTACGAGCCAAGGTTGACGAAAAAATCAAAGAGATGCAAGAATTAAATGAAGATCGCTATGAATTGGCGAAGAAATTCGAGGAGCTGATTAAGAAATACAATGAAGGGCTAGCTATTAATAATTTTTATCAATCACTCAAGGAGTTAGAAGGGGAGGTGAACGAGGAGGGCAAACGAGCGAGCAAAGAGCAGCTCACCGAAGAGGAGTTGGCCATTTTTGACTTGCTGATGCGACCGAAGCTAAGCATGACACCGGACGAACGCAAGCAAACCAAAGAGGTAGCAAAGAAACTGGTAGAAACATTGAAGCCATCGTTGGTGCTGGATTGGCGCAAGAGGTTGCGCACTTGCGCCTATGTAAGAAATCAGATACGCACTGTGTTGGACAATCTGCCTGAGATTTATTCGAATGAACAATACGATCAGACTTGCGAAATCGTCTATGATCATGTGTACAAAAATTACTACGACGACCAAACCAACCTTTACCAAAGGGGATGACGACCGTCCCGGCGTCGCGCCTCGTCGGCCAAGTGTCCGCCGCTTTCTCGGCTTTTACACATACTTTTCATTGTTTCTCCGCACGGTCTACTAGACTGTCCTCTAATCGTCCAAGGGGGGCTTCCATGTCTCAGACAACGACCGACAAACCGTCCGTTCGTGAAGGATGGACACTCGCCGTCTGGTGTATCGTGGCGGCGTTCGGGGCGTATTTCTGCATGTACGCCTTCCGTAAGCCGTTCACTGCCGCCGCATTCAAGGGTACCACCGTAGCGGGCCTGGAGTTCAAGACGGTGCTGGTTATCGTCCAGGTGTTCGGGTACATGCTCTCGAAGTTTATCGGCATCAAGGTCGTCTCGGAGATGCCGCCCGCTCGGCGTGTGGCGATGCTGCTGGGGCTGATCGCCTGTGCGGAAATCGCGCTGGTTCTGTTCGGGTTGACGCCGCCGCCGTACAACGCCCTCTGGTTGTTCTTCAACGGTATCCCCCTGGGCATGGTGTTCGGCCTCGTCACGGGCTTTCTCGAAGGCCGACGCCATACCGAAGCGCTGATGGCCGGGCTATGCGCCAGCTTTATCGTGGCCGACGGGGTGGTGAAGTCGGTGGGGGCCGAGTTGCTGACGCGAGGCGTCGGGGAATACTGGATGCCCGCGGCCGTCGGTGCGTTGTTCGTGCCGTGGTTGTTGGTGTTTGCCTGGATGCTGTCGCAAATCCCGGCACCGGCGACGGCCGATGTCGTGGCCCGCAACGAACGTACGCCGATGACCGGAACGGAACGCGGGGCGATGTTCCGGCGGTATGCGTTGGGGCTGGTGCTGCTGGTGGTGGCGTACACACTCGTCACGGTGTTGCGTAGCCTACGGGCCGACTTCGCGCCGGAAATCTGGAGAGGGCTGGGAACGCAAGCCCCTTCGCCCAGTGTCTACGGCTGGAGCGAGTTTATCGTTGGCGCAGTCGTGATGGTATTGTTTGGTGCGACATCGCTCATTGCCGATAATCGCCGGGCGTTCTTTACCGCGATCGCGCTAGCTCTGCTCGGCTCGATGCTCATGGTCGTCGCCTTGGGGGCGTTGCCGTTGGGACTGTTATCGCCGTTCGGGTTTATGGTCATCCTCGGCTTCGGTTTGTATCTCCCTTATATCGCCGTTCACACGACGATATTTGAGCGACTGCTCGCCATGACTCGCGACCGGGGCAATATCGGTTACCTGCTCTATCTGGCCGACTCGTACGGCTATCTGGGCTATGTGGCGGTGCTGTTGTCGCGGAATATCGTGCAGCCGGGCGAATCGTTTTTGCCCTTCTTTCTGGGGATGAGCTGGGTGATTGCCGTCGTCTGTGCTGTGCTGTTGGTGCCGTGCCGGATGTACTTTGCGGCACATCCGGCGATGCGGAGGGCGGAGACATGAACGGGCGAGCGATGGTGTTTCACGGGTCCGGTTCGCCGTTGGAACAGGTGCGTTATGAGGTCCCCAGGCCACAGGGCGGCGAGATTCTTGTACGGGTGACGTGCTGCACGCTGTGCCGTAGCGACCTACACACCTACACGGGCCGACGCAACGAGCCGACGCCGTTGGTGCTGGGGCACGAGATCACGGGTCGGGTCGAGGCAGTCGGTCCCGACGTGCGTGGCGTTCCGATTG
>RGDT01000226.1 GCA_009918525.1 Planctomycetia bacterium | reverse complement strand
CCTAGATCATGATCTAGGATCGGGATGTACTGAGAGAGTCAGGGAAGCTTACTCGCCTCTTTTTCCAAACCCGCCTTTTTTACTTTTGGTATCGCCACGGTCACCCCAGCTACCCCAACCACCTTTTTTATCGGTTTTGTCACCCCAACCGGCTCGGTTGCCCGGGCTACCTCTCCGATCCATTTTGTCGGAGCTATTAGTGGACGAGGATTGGGCACTTTTCGACCCAGTGGAACTCGAATCAAACAGACCCGGGTCAGAATTCACTTTGGCGAAAGTCAGAGCCTTAGGATCTTTCAAATCATCCGACTTTTGCACGCTGATGAGTTCTTCAGCCGTGATAAAGCCATCTGAATTCAAATCCATACGTTTGAAGTCAGCAGTAGATTTACCAGCCGAACGCCACTCGTACAGACCGACCTGCCCATCGCGGTCTTTATCAAGATCTGTGAACCACGTGGGTAATTCACGTGTTGGAAGGCGACCATACCGGAACACTGTCGGACGACCGTCAGAGTTCGGCTCGGGAACTTTGGTAACGGAGATAGTGCGGTAACCGCTTCGGTCGTCCGTTGACCCACCGCTCACAGGTGGAGCCGGAGGTTGGCTCGATGTGTCCGTTTTGGGTGGACCACGATCATCACGAGGAGCGTTCATTCGCTCTTTCATGTAGACCTCATATTCTTCTAACTCAATCGTTCCGTTGCGGTTTTTATCGAATTCGGCAAACCGATCGAGCAAGGGTGAGGAGCCGCCACGACGCTTGGCCGCTTCTTCAACCTCGGCTCTGGAGAGTTTGCCGTCTTTGTCAGTGTCAGAGAAATCAAAGAACCGTTTAGACATCGACTTTTCCATTTCTGGACGCAAAACCTCGTCGTTGTATGCGGAGAAGGTTTCTTTGGTCATCTTCCCAGAGGTGATGCCCTTTTTGCGGAGATAGTCGCTCAGCTTTTCGCGTAGCTTTTCGGTTGGTTCTGAACTGAAGGGAGGAGCTTCGACTTTGGCCACATCAATTTCGGTATTGATATTTCCATCCTTATCTTTGCCGGCGAGGATGGCGAAGAAGAAATCACCTGGATTTCCACCTCGATTGAATCCACCACCGCCTTTACCGCCAAAATCACCGCCCTTACCACCGAAGCCACCACCTTTACCGCCACCGAAATCCACGCTGCCACCAGGACCGCCACCCGGACCCTGGATACGCATGAAACCACCAGGACCCTGGGAAATGGCTGAGGTAGTCACAATTCCAAGGACCAACAGTCCCATCATCATCTGCTTGTGTCTCGGGTACACGATCCAACCCTCCAAGGGGGAAGTTCTCTTAAACATTTAATCCTATTATCTACCAGTTTCAACCCGAACGCGAGAGTAAAGTTTCAATCTCATCTATTTCTCATCCTCTTTCTAGCAAAGGAGTTACCGACCGCGCTGCTGGGCCAATGTACCTTCCGCGAGGACGGATTAGCCGGTTTGCTTGAGCCTGTTCCATCACATGAGCCGACCATCCCGCGACCCGTGACATGACGAATATTGGCGTATACAGCGACACGTCCAATCCCATCGCATGGTATAGTCGCCCTGCAGGCCAATCGAGATTCGGATACAAGTTTTTTTCAGTCGATAAAACACGCTCGAAAACTTCGGCCGTTTCTTCCCATTTCAATGTCCCTGCTGCCTCTGCGGCTTGACGAGCATATTCTTTAAGAATGCCCGCCCGGACATCACCCGTTTTGTAGACACGATGGCCAAAGCCCATCACCCTTTCTTTTCGAGCCATTGCTTCGCGCAACCACTGCTCGGCCGTGTCGGGGCCACCGGCTGCCGATAGAACACCCATCACTTTTTCATTTGCTCCACCGTGCAATCGGCCTTTTAGGGCACCTATCGCCGCGACAATGGCAGAATGGAGGTCGGATTCCGTGGAGGTCACTACGCGAGCGGTGAAGGTCGAGGCGTTGAATTCATGCTCGGCGTACAAGATTAAAGACACATCCAAGGCTCTAACGTGGGCATCGCCTGGCTTTTCGCCCCGTAACATCCATAGGAAGTTTGCAGCGTGTCCTAAAGTTTCGTCCGGCTCGATAGGGGGTAATCCTCTTACCATACGATGATGTAGCGCCAGCGCGACCGGTATCTGTCCCAATAAGCGTTCTGCTTTGCGGAGGTTGGCATCTCGCGATAAATCGCCGGCATCCTGATCGAAGTGTGCTAAAACACTCACCGCACTTCGCACCACATCCATTGACGACGACCAACGCGGCACCGATTTGAGCATTTGCCGCAGTGGATCGGGTAGTTGTCGTGCCAGGCTGAGGCGATGCTGAAAAGCCTGGAGTTGTCTGGTATTGGGTAGTTCCCCATGGATCAGCAGATAAGCTACTTCATCGAACGAGGATCGCTCGCATAACTCGATGACCGAGTAACCCCGGTAGCGTAAGCCGTCTCCAACGGATGAGATTGCCGTCTCTCCCGCGATTACACCTTCTAAACCAGGCGAATAAATTTCCGTGGTCATCACATAATCCTCAACCAAAGTAGGCTCGGTCCCGAGCGTCGAACCCGTTGTAGTCCAGTAGGTCATAAAGTTCGCGGCGGGTGAGCATCGAGCTAACCTGGTCGCGCTGATGACCCACATCGCGAATGGCGATCAGCACTTCTTGGGTCGCCCGCAGAGCCGTTCGCAACCCGGTCACAGGGTACAGTACTAATTTGTAGCCCATCTGCGCCAGTGTCGTACGGTCCAACAACTCCGCTTTCCCAAATTCCGTCATGTTCGCCAGGAGCGGCACACCTTCCAACGATCGGGCGAATCGCTCGAATTCATCTGGCCCTTCCAATGCCTCGGGGAAAATAGCGTCCGCCCCGGCATCTCGATAGCGTTTGGCGCGTTCTACAGCTTCATCAAACCCTAACACTCCGCGAGCATCGGTGCGGGCGATGATGGTGAAGTCGGGATCGTGCCGCGAATGAATCCCCGCCTTAACCTTCGACACCATCATCGACGATTCTACCAGTGTCTTGCCTGAAAGATGGCCGCAGCGTTTGGGCATCTGCTGGTCTTCTAGGTGCAGTCCAGCTGCGCCGGCCGCTTCGTATAAATGTACGGTTCGTTCAACATTTAACGCCTCACCGAATCCGGTGTCTGCATCACACAGGAGCGGTAGCGAACTCGATGCTGTGATCGCTCGGGCAGTTTCACTAAATTCTGCGGCTCCGAGTAAACCAATGTCCGGCAATCCTAGCGTCGCCGAAAGCGCCGCGCCTGAAAGGTAGACTGCCTTAAACCCAAGCCGTTGAGCCATTCGAGCAATCAAAGGGCAGTACACCCCCGGAACGGCAAGTGTTTCTTCGGCCCAGGCTTCACGCAGACGTCGTCCCGCCGAGGGCGCCATCGGGTAACTCCCTTCGTATTTGTCTATCCTCTAGCCCTATGATAGACAATATGTCCGCGAGGTTGAAGCGTATGACTCGAATGAAATGGCTTATCGGTGGGCTTTCGTTGCTTGGCTTTATTGTTTTGGGGGCCGGATTGCATCTCGTCAGTGGGCGAGCGCGAATCGTCCCCGACCGTGAACTACTCGGCGAATTGGCTGAGGCCGAATTTCTCGAATCACCGCCTACTTTGGCCGACTCATGGCCGGGATGGCTTGGTCCTTCGCGCGATGGGGTCGTCTCCTTTCCCCAGCTAAATCGTAAATGGCAGAGCGGACCTGCACTGCGCCACAAACTGCCAGGTGGCGATGGTTACTCGTCATTTGCTGTGCGGGGTAAATGGGCCTGGACCTTGATCGCCGATGACAATCGCGAGGTCGTTGTTTGTCTGGATCTCAACCTGGGAAGCGAAAAATGGCGTCGTCCTTATTTGCTTCAACAAACCTTTGATTACAGTGGCCCCCGATCAACACCGCTGTTGGTGGACAATGATCTTTTTGCTGTGCTATCCGATGGTCAAGTTATTGCGGTAGACGCCGAGACGGGTGCCGAACGATGGGTATCACGGTTGAAGGCAACGCCCCCACGTTGGGGATTTGCTCATTCCCCGCTCCTCGTCGGAAACAAATTGTTTATCGGTCCTGCGGTGTTTGACAGGGCCGACGGACGTGAAACTTGGAATCTCTCCGACGTCCAACCGGGTTATAGTTCGCCTGTACGAGCCGTCATTTCTGGAGTGGAACAAGTCATCTGGTTTAACGGAACTCATCTAGTCGGCGTTCAGCCCAAACGTGATTCTTACGAAGAATTGTGGCGATTTCGCTGGGATACGTTTTCCAATGTCAACGCGGCTACTCCTCTTGTTATCCCCGCGCGACAAGAGATGCGAGACTTGGCCTATGTGTTCATTTCATCGGGGTATGGGAAAGGCTGTGCGGTGGTGCGTGTCACTCGCGAAGGCGGCACTTTCACGGCTCGGCCGGTTTACGAATCGAGCGATCTTTGTTGTCACTTTGCCAGTCCGGTTCGTCGTGGCGAGTATGTTTACGGATTGGACGAAACGCGCGATCTGACGTGCATGAACCTACGAACGGGACAGATAGCGTGGCGTCAAAGAGGTTTTCGTAAAGGGTCGTTGATTCGAGTTGACGACTGCCTGTTAATTCTTGGGGAGAACGGCAATTTAGCGTTGGCTGAAGCCACCCCTGAATCGTATCGACCCATCGCTATGGCGCGACCATTCCGCGACAGGTGCTGGTCATTGCCTGCCCTGGCAGATGGGGTGCTAATGTTGCGAGATCGTAAAACAATTCAGATTTTCGAGATGGCTAAAGGCAGCGATTAATCAAAAATGCGTGCCGAATATAGTAGATTACTATCCTCGACACGCTCAGTAGACTGAACTCGGATCAGAAATTAAATCAATTCCTTAACCGGTTCGCGGTCGTCCAGGATGTGCATTGGACGGCCGCTGCCGTTGCTGAATGTTTTGCTGGGGTCGATACCCATCGCGCCGTAAAGGGTGCTAAGCACCTGGGGAACGGTGACCTTGCGGTCTTTGGGGTACTCGCCACGAGCGCTGGACGAGCCGATGGCCTGGCCCATCTTGAGGCCACCGCCGGCGACCATCGCCGACATGACCGGGGACCAGTGATCGCGACCGCCGCCGTCGCTGTTGTTGACGCGCGGGGTACGGCCGAACTCGCCCCACATCACCGTGACCACGTCCTTGTCCATGCCCCGATCGCACAGGTCTTGGATCAACGCACTGACGGCACGGTCAACCTGCGGCAGTTGGCGGCGCAGGGTCTTGAAGTTACCACTGTGGGTATCCCAGCCGCCGATGGCGAGGGTGACACAGCCGACACCAGCCTCGACAAGACGACGAGCCATGAGGAACTGCTCGACGCCCTTGTAGCGATCGCGGGTGCGGGGATCCTCGCGAGTGAGGTCCAAAGCCTTGCGGACTGCACCGGAAGCGACCATGTCGAAAGCCCGACCGGTGAAGGAGTCAATACCCTTCATGGTGCCCGTGGCGTCGATCTCGCGACGGACGGTGTCGAAGCTGGTCAACAGCGTCTTGCGGTCATCCATGCGCGTCGAGTCCACGCCTGGGGCCAACCGCAGGTTGCGGATGCCGGGGCCTTCCGGGGTGAACGGGCGGTGTGCTATGCCCAGGTAGCCAGGCTCCGTGCCTCGGCTCATGCCACGCAGGCTGACGAACGGTGGAATGTCGTTGCCGTTGGTGTCGCCACGCAGCTTAGACATGACAGCCCCGAACGACGGGTGGTTGGCAACCCGGTTCGTGTTTTCGCTGTAACCAGTCGTTACCAGCGAGTCAGAGTGTTCGTCAACGCTGACGATCGAACGGATCACCGCCAGTTTGTCCATCATCTTAGCCTGGAGCGGGAACAGCTCGCAGATGTCCAGACCCGGAACATTGGTCTTAATCGGGTTGAACTCGCCTTTGTACTCCTTCGGCGCATCCGGCTTCAGGTCGTACATGTCCATGTGCGATGGACCGCCTGGCAGGTAAATCATGATCGCGGCCTTGTTCGAAGAGCCGCTGGCCTCTCGGGCCTTCAGCATTCCTGCCAACGACAGGCCAGCACCGAACGCTCCAATCTGGAGGAAGTTTCGGCGGCTGACCCCGTCGCAGAACTGCTGACGGTTACCCCATAGCGTAATCATTAACTAGAACCCCCCTTGCAGGAACGAGGATCGCCCTCTCGGACCGACCGAGAGAGGAATCGAGCAAGGACCACGGAGTCCGGCATAATGGCCGGGGATCGGCCCTTGCGGCGGGAAGGTGCGGAACACAACCTCGCACCTCGATTCAATCGTCAAGACTAACGCCCGGGCAGCGCCGTGTCCAGGGGTGACTTCTCACTTTTTAGAATAGGTATTCGAATTACTCCATAGCCTATTTCATCACAAAGACCATCTTGTATGCGTCGTGTCGAGGCGATCATCTTCGCTCGCACGGCCGATGCTTTCAAATCTGGTTCATTTGACCATAACAGCGCTGCGATGCCTGCGACTTGTGGAGCTGCTGCCGATGTACCGCCAAACGGTTGACCGGAACGCCAAATACTCGGAAAGGGAACCTGGGCCACCAAGTCGGGCTTACGCTGCGAAGAAACAGGGCCGCATGAACTGTAAAGATGTCGCCGCAATGAATCATCTACCGCGCCGACGGCTAT
>RGDT01000225.1 GCA_009918525.1 Planctomycetia bacterium | reverse complement strand
GTGGGCCTGATGGCGAGGTCGAAGGATTACTTGGCGCGTTCTCGATGCTCCACGAACGACCCATTTCCGGAGTTTGGCTCGCCCTCTCACGGGTTGAACCACTTTTAGCATGTGATCCGACCACCGGACGCCCTCACCCCAACTCGATGGTTGAAGCTGTCGTCATGGGGCTATCCCTTGGAGGTACGGGCACCCAACTGAAACTGGAAATGGGCCATAGTGGGGAGTCACTTGACCTATCCGCGCTGGCCCGACTTCTCGAATCCGGTGGAAGCACAACCCTGGGACGGATCGGACGACTTACTGCCGCCTGAAGAACGGAGTGATGCCATGAGCCAACCCGCGCCGGTCTGGATTACCGGGATTTCTGCTTGCACGCCGCTGGGAAACAGTTTCGATGAGGTTTCAAGCGGGCTGCTCAACGGGACCCCAGCCATCCATCGAGTCCGCGGCATTGCGGTGGATGATCATCCGAGCAAAATCGGCGGACAGGTGTTTCACATCCCTTGTCCTGAGAACGAAGATCCAACCGTCTTTGCGTCTCTCTCTCGGCTAGAGAGGCTGACCCGGTTCTGTTTATCGCGTGCCCTTCGTGAAGCGGGGCTTTGGGAAGATCGACAACGCTTGCGAATCGGTATCGTACTGGGACTCGGAGCGGAATATCACCAACCCTGGGAGGAAGAAGCTACTCGCCAAGGTATCACTCCATCCTGGCAACCGTCTTGCGTTTCAACTAGCATGGCCGAACGAGCACGCCATGTTCTCGGACTAACGGGTCCCGTCGCGACCGTTTCCGCTGCCTGTGCGAGTAGTAACGTCGCTATTGCCCAGGCCCGTAGTTGGTTACGTCTCGGCTGGTGCGACGTCGTTTTAGCCGGTGGCTGTGACATGGGCGTCAGCCCGATGTCGATGGCGGCTTTTGGCAATCTACGTGCCCTATCGCGTCGCAACGATGCACCCGAAGCGGCATCGAGACCGTTCGACCGTAGCCGCGATGGATTCGTGATCGGCGAAGGTGGTGTTGTGTTTACCATTGAACGAGCCAAAGACGCGTCGCGACGCGGCGCAGTGGCTCATGCTGTTGTCGCAGGATATGGTTCGACTTCCGATGCGTATCACATGGTGATTCCCAATCCCGAACCCGGCCCAGCCGCTCGAGCGGTAGAGCTGGCATTGAAGGACGCCGGACTTAACCCCGAACAAGTAGACTACGTCAACGCCCACGCCACGAGTACGCCGGTCGGCGATACTTCCGAGGCTCGCGTGCTGACAACCGTTCTGGGCGAACATATCCGTCATGTGCCGGTTTCCTCAACCAAAAGTATGACCGGACATCTGTTGACGGCCGCTGCGGCCATCGAGGCGTTGGCCTGTATCGCGGCAATGAAAAATGCAGCGGTGCCGCCGACTATCAATCTGGACGATCCTGACCCCGAATGCCCGTTGCGGCACGTGCCTCACCAAGCTCAGGAACATCGGGTGCGAGCGGCAGTGTCGAACTCTTTTGGGTTCGGGGGAAGCAATGCCTGTCTGGTGCTTCGCGCGGCGTAATATCCTAGAATGACCTCCGAAACTATCGCAAGGAGGTCGTCGTGTCGATCGTTGTCGAAAATTATCACAAAAACTACGACAAGACTGTCGCCGTGGCCGGAATCTCGTTTCGTGTCAATGGTGGCGAAATACTCGGCCTTCTCGGTCCCAACGGTGCTGGAAAGACCACAACGCTTCGGGCGTTAGCGGGGATTCTCGTGCCGACACGCGGGCGATTATTGATTGACGGTCACGATATTCAAACCGACCCAGTTCACGCCAAAAAGGCATTAGCCTATGTTCCCGACGATCCGCAATTGTTTGCCCGTCTGACCATCTGGGAACATTTCCAGTTTATCGCCGCAGCGTATCAACTACGGGATTGGGAGCAACGCGCCGACAGCCTCTTAAATCGGCTCGAATTGCAGGAAAAACGTAACGTACCCGCCTCCGACCTATCCCGTGGGATGCGGCAAAAACTCGCGACGGCTTGCGGTTGGCTTCATCGCCCTCGTGCTGTGCTACTCGATGAGCCATTCACCGGCCCGGACCCACGCGGCATTCGAACGATGAAGGAAATGATACGCGAACATGCGGCGGACGGGGCCGCGATCATCGTTAGTTCGCATTTGTTGGGCTTATTTGAAGATCTGATCACCACGGTTTTGATCATGCATAAAGGCCATATCGTACGTCATGCCCGATTGGACGATTTGCGGACCGAGTTACGTCGCGATGATCGGCACGAGACCCTCGAAGAAATGTTCTTCCGCCTTACGGAAACGGCATTGCCACAAATTATCAAAACGGAAATCGCACCGGAGGTATTGCCGTGAACCATGCGTTACAACTATTGATTTGGTTGAACCTGAAAGGATGGCTACGATTTCTCCTCAATGGATTGAAAACCATTCGGGGTATGCTGGCGTTTGTCATATTCTTGATTGTTTTCATGCCATACTTTTTTATTCTCCTTTTCATGCCGGAGGCTGGCGGAATCGCACATGAAGACATTCGGCTTTATGGCCCTGCCCTGCTCTTTTTGTATGTGATATCGAATTTGACATTAACATCCTCATTACATCCCTTATACTTTTCTCCACCGGAAATTCAATTTCTATTTCCCGGACCCTTCATACGAAGGGAATTGCTCATTTACAAGGTTGTCATGACGTTACTTGCATCCTTGCCTCTATCGGTCTCCTTCGGCACTTTGTTTCGGGTGAAAAACGGTTGGTTTCCCGGTGTTTTCCTTGGAATTCTGCTCCTTAATATTTTCATATTGTTATTCGCCATCGTTCTAGGATTGTTGAGCAGTATCGTGGGAGCCAAGATACGCACTTGGTCGCGGTGGACGATCGGTATCATGGCTGTTCTGGGTATTAGTGCAATCGGCTATACCCGTTATCAGGCGAATGAAAATCTCAGTCTCTTGAGCTGGGATTACTCATCTCTCGCTTTCTCTGTTCTGCATAGTCCTACTTGGAAAGTGATTTCCTGGCCTTTGGCTTCTTTTTTTGATTTGGTTACCGCAACAAGCTGGGCACAATTACCGCTCCCTCTGTTGATCGGATTGATACTCAATGGGCTAGTTTTATGGGCGATTTTTGGGTTCGATGCTGCATTTGAAGAACAGGCAGCTAAGAGTAGCGCCTTAATTTATGCTCGAATACTACGAACGCGAGGGATTAAATCATCCATAGAACCTTTGTCCGGCTCGGAAACGCCTACGAGCGTGACACTATTTTTGCTTCCCTATTGGGGTGGTATTGGCCCCATTGTATGGAGGCAATCATTAAGCGCAATTCGCTCGTGGAGTCAAATACTCCTAGCCACTGTCTCCTTATCGGGTTTGATAGGTATCCTATCTATTGTTGGAAGCAGCAAGGTGGAATCGCACGGACTGATTGCGGGAATGTCCATCGGCTTATTTCATTTATTGTTTTTTTTGCCTATGATTCTGCCATTCGATTTTCGAGGTGATGTTGACCAGATCGCTATGCTTAAAACATTACCGATTTCGCCCTGGAGCATGGCCGTAGGACAGATAGTTATTCCAAGTCTATGCTTGACTTTTATCGGGTGGATGACGTTATTATTTTATCAGATTTGCTTCACATCTTTGGTTAACATGCCTTTAATCGCCTGTTCTGCCATCGCATTGCCATTTCTAGCATCCTATGTCATCGCTACGGAGAATGTGCTTTTTCTATTTTTCCCTGTGCGAATCGGAGCGGCGTCACCCGGTGATTTTCAGGCGATGGGGCGAAACTTCATTCAGTTATTCAAGAAGATGTTATGCATGATTGTCCCGGCGATGGCCTTGATCTTCGGCCTGATAGCAGGATCTATTACAGGTAGTGTGTGGTTAGGATTATTTTTGGGTTGTTTCCTAATTCTATGTGCAACATCGATCCTGGTTGTGTTGGCTGGTTATGCGTTTATCTGGTTTGATGTGAGCAGGATGAACGTGGAATGAGCGATCCGACTCCACCCTCTTGGGTGCGGACACCTGATGGGCGATTAGAGCCTTTCGATGCGGATCGAATCGCTCGTTCTCTTTTCGCAGCTGGTGCGACGATCAACCTCCGCGATCCGTTTTTGTGTCGTGAACTCACGGATGGAGTCGTGCATTTCTTGGCCACGGATGGAGACAGTACGCCAAGCGTTGGTGACATTGCCGAGATCGTGTCTCGGACTGTGCGTGAACTAGGACAGCCAAGCTTGGCAAGAGCCTATGAACAACGCGCCCAAGTGACATCCGTTCTTTCAAATCAGCCCCAGGACGAGGGAGGCCAGCCGTCATTGCTGCCTCAAACTTCGCGCGCACCAAATTTCCCGGATGAATCCCATCTGTCGCCACCCTGGAATGCGATTAATCGCGTCTATGCACCAGATGTCTGGGCAGCGCATGAGTGCGGTTTAATTGAATTATTTGATCGCCATCAGCCAGACCTACTAGCGGGCACTGTCGTACGTCCTGATACTGTTTTCGATGGATTGCAGGTGGCCGGATTCGTCGCCATAGACGGCTTAGAATATTATGATGGTGATCTGGCAACCATCTCTGGCTTGCTAAGTCCTTCCTCTAAACAGACTAACGCCCCTCGCTCGACTAAATCAGATGAGTTGCATTCTCTCATCTATCTGAATCTCAATGTTCCGCCTCCGTCATGGACCGAGATAGTCGAGGGGCCATTATTTACACCGGTAGCCGACGCCGACCGGACGACTTTGCGTTTACGAGCCGTCGAGCGACTCGCGATCATATCGGCCCCGTGTGAATGGCACGTCGGCGAATCGGATTTGTCAGTAGAAGGCATTCTCGAACGTGTTGCTAGTTTAGCCATAGAAGCAGGTCGTCCGATCGCTTTTCCTTTCGACCGACCACGGCGTCCAGTGGTACTGGGTGGCGGTCTGAACCGGCAACACACGGCAATTGTTTCGCGCGTCGGTGTTAATCTGATTGCGCTGGCCGAACAGCCGGGGATGCTTGCGGACGAAGACCGCTATTGTCAGCGTCTGGGTAGTCTCGCCCGCTTGGCGGTTAGTGCCGCCGTGCAGAAACG
This sequence comes from Planctomycetia bacterium, assembly GCA_009918525.1. GTDB lineage: Bacteria > Planctomycetota > Planctomycetia > Gemmatales > Gemmataceae > RGDT01. The sequence continues at coordinate 1,560 of RGDT01000225.1, read as the reverse complement.
CGAACATTTACGGCATCAAAATCGTCGCGCCATAACGGACGGTTTCCGTCTGGACCGTGCGCGTTTCGTTGCAGTGGCGTTAGGGTTGGATGAAGTGGTTCGCCGCTTCACGGGGTGGAGCATGGCTAATGGTGGGCCATCATTAAATTTGGGGCGACGCATTTCCCAACGATTGGTCGAAGTGTTGCGACAGGATGGAAGGGCGTTGCAACTAGAAACCTTCGTAGATGGGCTTAGTCCTGATGCCCCAGCTGCGTCAATCCGTGGGCAAATTCAGGCCGCGGGAACGCTCCATGCCATTGCGGAAGGCGGAACGCTACGATTGCACCTACCCCACGACTCGGAAATAACGGGAGATCTGTTGGCTGATGAACTCCGCAGAGCATGGCGAGAAACCGCAGTCGGTCGGGTAGAATTGGTACGAACAACAGGCGAGCGGCGCGATTGATCGCGCCGCTTCGCCCTTATTTCTATCACTCGGCTCCGATTGTTTTGCGAGTCGAAGTGAATTTTCGCCACATCGCCGCGTCCCAGACCTCAAAGTGATCGTCGATTCCGACGAGTACAACTTCGTTTTCTAAACCTGCAAATGCCGCCAGCTTTTCTGTCAGCGTAAACCGCCCCTCGCGTACCGGCAAATGGGTGATTTGGGAGAAGTAGAGACGGCGAAACGCCTGTACGTCGGACTCGCGAGCCAACGACTTCTCCAACTTGACGGATAAGCGGTCGAGATGGGCCTGATTGGTTATCCACAAGCAACGCGACGATCCAGGAGAAACAAGAACTGTATTACACCGAGCCAATTGTTCCAGCACTGGCCCGGGCAGTGTCATCGTTCGCCCTTCCAGCAACACCGGATAAGTTCCGGTCAGCGGCAAAACCGAAGGAGGAGGAGGCGTGGGGCGAGCACGGAGAGACGGTAGAGGAGTCAGACCAACTTCGATTTCGCTCACCAGTGCATCACCCGGCAAAGTCAATGTGGTTCCGATTTCGAAAACAGCGTCGGTTCCATAGGTTGGATTCATCCGAGCAATCTCAACCCAGCGGTTGGGATTTCCTAATGTGCGGTGGGCAAGAGTTCTGAATGTGATCCCCTGCGTCTTGACTTTGAAGAATATCACCGATGACGTCGCTCCTGTAGCCGTCGATGACGTAGCAACAGGCGAGGCGCTAGGAACAGGCCGCGGAACAAGAGATTGAGGTGGCACCTCAGCAGGCGGCGAAGGCGGAGATACCGCTGGGACGCTAGCGACTGCGGGCGTAATAGTTCCACTCGGGGGAACGAAGCTAGGAGGTAAAGCACCACTCGGAATCATAATGGGCCGTCCTTCGCTTCCCGTAGGCGGAGTCGGAGTAGCGAGCGGAACAGGCGGGGGCACAGGGGCCGGTTCCTCCGCCGATACTCGTTTGATTTCAGGCTGCATTGTGGGAAGCGGCAGCCCCGCCAACGGTGGCGGCGGGGTTGCATCGGCCGGCGCAGGTAAGGCCAGAGGCGGCGCGTCAGTCAACGGCGCTAATTTGGCTGGTGGCGATTCCTTTTCTGCTTTGACCATCATTGGA
>RGDT01000224.1 GCA_009918525.1 Planctomycetia bacterium | reverse complement strand
GAAGGTAGCCGGGTCGTCTACATTTGCCGGACGATGCAACGTCAGCACGCCGTAGCGGCCCGAGTGGATCCCTAACCTTTCCAGTACGTCACTGGTTTCAGCGCGGTCGCGGCACATCAAGAGCGTGTCGATCATGACGTTGCCGACCAGATGAATACGCTCTTCGGCCATCCCCTCGCGCCGCAAATTCTCGACCCCTGATCGTTCGGTCACGAACAGCCAACGGCTAATGGCATCCGTCAGAATCCGGTTGATTTCCTCCGGCATCGTCCGGTCGAAACTACGCAATCCGGCTTCGACGTGTGCGACCGGTATGTTCAGCTTCACGGCGGTCAAGGCACAGGCGATTGTTGAGTTCACGTCGCCGACAACGAGAACGGCGTCCGGCTTCTGATCGATTAGCACCGGCTCGAAGCGACGCATTACCTCGGATGTTTGGACGGCGTGCGAGCCGCTACCGACTTCGAGGTCGATGTCGGGGCGGGGAATGTGCAGTTGCTCAAAGAACAGTTTGCTCATCTTGTCGTCGTAGTGCTGGCCCGTATGCACGAGGAAGGACTCGAGTCGCGGACGTCGTCTCATCTCGTGCATCAGGGGGGCGATTTTCATGAAGTTCGGCCTAGCCCCGGCCACCGATACGATTTTCATGGACGGTGAACCCCCTTGCGATTTTGGTGGAGAGAGGGAGGCTTCCCTACTAAAGCTTAGCCCCCACTCTCCCCGTCAGTTCGCTCCACAACGCTTGGACGTTGGCCCCGAGCGTGTTTCGTATCACCGTTATCGCAAGCCAAGCATAGGTCACGAAACCCGCGAAAATACTCAGCACCAACCGCTCCGGTCCCGGTTCGAGCCATAGCCGCGTCAGAAGTACCATGCCGGTCATGGACAGCGTCGCGCCGAAGAGGGGTATCTGATTCACGAGGAATTGTTTCAGTCCAAAGCCTAACAACGAGCGAGTGCAGACCACTAGCCCGGCAACCGTCAAAGGGTAGACCAGCAACCACGCCAAACACACTCCGAGCAATCCCGCTACCGATCCGCCGACTACGAACGCCAACGGCATGACTACTAAGCAGCTCGCGGTATATTGGAGGTTGACATCCGGTCTACCCACTGCCATATACAGCGGCGGAAGCATGGCGGCATACAGACGCACGACACCGACGAACGCCAGCACCCGGAACGGAAGGACGGCTCCCGACCATCCGGGGCCATAGACGACGGCTATAGTATCGTCGATAACCAACGCCATCCCGACCAACGCCGGAACGCCCACGAGGCCGATGAATGATGACAACCTTAGGAACCAGGACGACAGTAAAGGACGGTTGTCCTGAAGCCGACAAAAGACGGGATAGACAATTTGATTGACGTTCGCCGTCAGTTTTTGCACCGGCAGCGTCATCAAGAGAAACGCTAGCGAATAGAGTCCCAACGTCTGAGTGCCGAACATCCAGCCAACAATCGCAAAGTCGGCGTTGTCATACACGAACCACAGCAGAGTACTACCAGCGGCGGACAGTCCGAACGTCACGAGCGGCCCGCTCTCGATTCCTGGCCAACGAAGGTGTGGCCGTTCCTGGGCGGCGATGGACAGCACGACGGTTTCGACCACCTTGCCAACCATCGCCCCAATAGCCAACGACCAGTAGCCGAAATGGTACAACGCCAAGACAAGTACCATCGTTGCTTGTGACCCGGCCATAAGGACGTGAGCCGTCGCCTGACTGCCCAATCGTTGTTCGCGGTCGAGAATGGCCAGCGATACACAGCGAAACGGTACAGCCCACAAGCACAACGCCATCACCTGCAAGAAGAAGGCGAATTCCGGCATGTGGATAAGAGAGGCAATCATCTCGGCACTGAAATACAACACCCCATATAAGCTCCCGGCCAGCATCAGCCCCAACGTAAAAACGCGTCCCCGGTCGGCTGGGTTGGAGTGGCGTTGCTGCACCAAGGCTCGACCGAGTCCGGCTTCGGCGAGAATCTCGCTGAGGCCCAGGAAGATCAGTCCCCAAGTCATCACGCCGTAATCGCGGGCTCCTATCAATCGCGGTACGCTCAAGGTGACCGCCCACGAGAAGACCTGCATGGCGAACTTGGCGGCCAGTAGCATTGCCCCGCCGCGTACGGCTTGGCCCATCAAATGCCTGGGTGATTTCGAGTCGTTCATGGTCGGAACAACAACCTTACGAGTACAAACATTCCGGCCATGAAGAACACGCTCAACCCCGTCATTCGCGTCATGAGAGTCAGATCGAACCGCGCAGGGACAATAGAAGGGCGGACGCGGGCGTCGGCGATCAGTGTGCCGGCCAGGCCCAGGATCGTGTAGGTCATTACCATATAGTTGAGGGTAAGCGTGAACATACCAGTCGCATAAGCTGCCGTTGCCGCTGCCACGAAGGGCACGAGACGGGCCAGGTCGGGATCGGCAAAGCGAAGAGGTTGCCAACCACTGCCCGGACGAAAATGCGGTTTACCGAGCCGATATAGCCCCTCCAGGGCGAGCAAGACGGCAGCGAGAAAGAGGACGCCGCCGAACGCGCCAAGATCACCGAATGCTTGCATATAGGAGTTGTGTGCTACCTGACCGGCGTCTTCTTGATAGCGGTTGGCTCCGACACCGAAGACGGGGTTGGCCCGAAACATGACCAAGCCTTCGTTCCATAACTGGATACGCATTTGGCCTGTGTCCGATTGTACTGACAAGTCCGCTTGTCGGGTGACGAGTACGGCAAGCATCAACGGAGCCAGCAGCAGCCCCAAGAAAAGACCGCGTTGGAACCCAAAGCGCATGACCATTAGGACGCCGAGTCCCACACCAAGCGATAGCAACTGGCCCCGTGACTGGGTCAAATAGACGCCCACTGCGAAGAGGGCCAACGGGCCTAGTCCCAACCAACGTAGCACGCCGAGTCGTTTGTCGCTGACAATCGCCAGAAAGAGCAATCCTGACGTGATGAGAAATAAACACATATCGTTGGGATCTTGCAAAAGTCCCGGACCAACCATTCGCGTTGGATCCTGTATCGGGTCTCGACCCAATGAGTCTTTCATGCGCGGTAGGTGAATCATCTGGAAGAAATCGCACAACCCCAGGATCGCCACCCCCGACGCACACACGGCCAGCACCATGATGAACCACCATAACCGCTGCGGTGTTTTGACCAGCCCGACAAATAACAAGTAATAAACAAGAATTTTGGCATAAGCCAGGCCGTCGGCCCATGCTCGGTCGAGATCGACGTGGGCCAGATGCGACATCACGACCGCAGGTAACAACAGCACTACACACAGGTCGATAGGCCGTGACTCCAGCCGTGCGGGTTGAAGGAATTCGACAATGGCAGGAAAGGAAACCAGTAGACAGAGTACAATCACATAGACGTAAAGTTCCAAGCCCAACATGCCTGGAATAAAATCGGAGGGGCGAAGGAATAGCACCACGTTCACCAGCAGGAATAAACCAAAACCCAATCCGTTCGGCTCCGGTCGACGGCGTCTCGCTTCGGCGGCAGGGGTGAGCGGTCGTGAAGCGGTCTCGATCATGTGTCTGTATGTGTTGAGGGTGATAAGTTATGATTCCGTTACAAGGTGGAGCAGGCCGAGATGGCTTCGGCGCATTTTTGTGGCGTCAGATGGAATAACCATTTATCAGCAACGTATGGCTTGAAAACGTGTACAACAGTCGCGAGAAGAATACGGAAGTCGGTCCAAAAACTCATGGTCTTGATGTAATACAAATCCATCGCTAGTTTTCGCTCGACACTGGCGAGATCGCTGTCCGCCTCCAGATGAATTTGGGCCAGCCCTGTAACCCCTGGTAAGACCTGGAGTCTTCCACTATATCCCGGTAATGCTGCTTCCAGCGTTGGCACAAACTCCGGCCGCTCCGGGCGTGGGCCGATCATACTCATGTCGCCGCGAAGGACGTTCCATAGTTGGGGTAATTCGTCGATATGAGTACGACGTAACACTCGCCCCACGGCAGTGATTCGCGAGTCGCCTTTTTTCGACCATTGAGCGCCGTATTTTTCGCTATCGACTACCATCGACCGTAACTTCCAGATGACGAACGGCTGCCCGTCTCGCCCCACGCGTGTCTGTGAATACAAGGCTGGTCCACGCGAGGTAAGCTTGACCAATAAGGCCGCTATCAGGACGAGGGGAAAGGTGAGGATCAAAAGGACCAATGCCGTCAAGACATCGATGATACGCTTCAAGGGGTTATACCACGTAGTCGCCGGTACGACAGCCACCCGAACGCCACGAAAAATTCTACGTGAGCGAGAGGGTAAGCCGTTAGCAACGACCAGCGTCATGTGTACAGGAGATTTCCCTTCGAGTTGCATTATCGACGGTCCTTGGTAGGGCCTGATTCATTCAACGGATAGATTACAATATTAATAGCGTCTGTTTTAATTTTGGTAATAGTGATTCCATCAATCGAATACAGGGATCGTTTTCGATCGGTATATTGTTTTCTGTTGTGTTGCGAATCAAATAGAGCTTGTAGAGAGCCTTGTGGTGTGCGAACGCGAAACGCGGATTGTCCGGTGCTAACCAAATTGCATCAGGTTCCACTGCTAGCCACGACCAAAAAATACGAATACGATGCGGCCCGTCTATTTCGTCGCGAGTAAAAACACTCGTCCATAGCTCGGCTGTCGCATCGGGCACTCCTTTTGCCTGGACCCGACTAGGTGACGCCGACATCACATATCCTGCCGCCCGGTAGCAATGCTCTGGTCGATGTACGACCATCCGCGGTGCCTTGCCGCACAACAGAATCATCAGGACCCGCTCGCCGGTTTGTGGATTGGTGAACGAATGGCTGTAATGATTGATCGCCCCGGCTACCGCGAGAGACTCCGGGTCTTGCTCGTAGGGTTCGACTTTCCAACCGCTCCACTGGTTGGGCAAATCGTCGAGCCGTGCTGCTGCCTCCTGAACGAACCTAGTCGGAACCCAACGCTCGGTCCACAAGCCGTGGACGACAGTTCCGGCTATGAGTATGGTCAGCCCTAAGGTAGATAATAGCGTCTGCATCAAACAAACCTCAGCGCTTACGATCTCGAACCCTCCTCAACTAGCTCGCCCACCATGCGCCCTGTCGCGGTTTGGCTTCGATGGGGAAGGCCCTCCTGGCTATCTCCGTGTCGATTTATCCCGCTCCGTACTGCACGGATTTTCCATACAACTCTACCTTCTCACCGCTTAATACCGCACCCAACACCCGAATGCCTAGATCCTCCAGACTCTGGCTTGCCGCGTAGACGGCCGGCATCCGACTTATATCGCGCATCACGCTGAGGATGACGGCGTCCACTTGTCGCCCCAAAACCAAGGCATCCGGCACTGGGATTACCGGAGAAGCGTCGATCACGATAAAATCGAATTGTTCTTTCAACCGTTCGAACACCATCGCGAGACCGTCTTGTGTCAACGCTTGTAAGGCGTGGCCGTCGATCTTTCCGGCAGGCATCAACCACAGCCGGCTGAGGCTGGTTGGCCTAATCGCGTTTTCGTATTCCATCTCGCCGCGGAGAGCTTCGCTAAGGCCCGGTTCGGCGGGAAGGTCAAACTGTAAATGGGCGTTGGGGTTACGCATATCACCATCAATCAAGAGCGTCTTACGCCAGGCTCGGGCTAGACTGGCCGCAAGATGACTGGCCAACGTGGTTTTCCCTTCGCCGGTGTTGGCGCTGGTGATCATGATAATCCGCGCTCCATCTACTCGCGGCGAGTGCATCAAACGTGTCCGCACACCGTCTACGGCTTCGGTCAGTCCGTAGCGATTGTCCAATCCGCTCATGGACAAGGTAGCGACGTTTTTTCGTCGAGCCGATGCTGGAAGGGCTGGGACGGTGCCGATGATTCGCAGGCCGAGTCCCTCGCGGATTTCACTTGCCTCACTGACGCGTCGGGTTTGGGCTTCCAACAGGCAGCCGCCGACTAAACAACCGCCGAAGGCTAACGCGGCCACCGCCAAGGCAAACTTGAGCGGTCGCGTGTAATCTTTTTCGGTGGGAACGAATGCCTCGGTATGGACACTTAAACGTGGAGTAATCGGGAATAGTCCCTTGAGAGCGGCCTTTTGTTCCCCGATTTTCCCCTGGGCTTTTTCGAGCAGTTCCACTTCGTCACGCAGGGCCAGCACTTCCGGCGGAGCGCGAAGGATTCCGTTCTTATAGCCTTCGACGACGCCACGCCATTTATCGGCTTCCTGTTCGAGTTTTCGCCGGGCTTCTCTCTGAGCCGCGATGCGGTCTTCGAGTTCGGCCAGGCTGCGTTTTTCCTGCTCGACCAAGGCCAGACGAGCTTTCTCGGCGAGTTTTTCGCGAACTTGCGTACGGATGGTTTTCAGTCGGTCTTCCAGTCCGGCCAGGGCAAGTTTGGGAGCAGCGGCCATCTCTTCACGTTTGCGGGGGGCAGCGACGCGGAGCGTGTCGTTAATTTTCTTGCGTTGCGATTCGATATCGGCCACCAATGCGGAATAGTTAGGCAGCAAGGCAGCTGCGGCTTCGATGTCCGACTCCGAGACGTTGGGCGTCAAAGGCTCCTCGATACGGCGTTTAGCACTGGCGCGTGCGCCTTCCAGTTTGGTCCATTCAGCGTCTGCCATTCGTAGATCGCGATTCGCCTCGGCGAGCA
>RGDT01000223.1 GCA_009918525.1 Planctomycetia bacterium | reverse complement strand
TCGCTGATATAAATCACGTTGCTATTGTTTTCGTCTTTGTACACTTCGATGCTGATTTTCTTCGTTTCCTTCGTGAAGTCGCGTTCGCCCGCTCTGCGGACGGCCAACTCCATGCCGTGCATGAACTCGGGACCTTTCGCTTTGCCGTCGCCTGTTTTGGCGTTCTTGCCTGGCACGATGGCGACCGCTCCCGACTCGGTGATGTAGATCAGGCTGCCGTTGTTCTCGTCCTGAAAAACTTCGATACCGATTTTCTTGGTGTCCTTACTGAACTTTGCCTCTCCTGCCTTGCGTACGGACAGCTCCAGGCCGTATTGCCATTTTGGCTCGTTGCCCTTGAGTTCGCCTTGCAGTTTACCGGCCGAGATACCGAAACTGCCTGCTTCGCTGATGTAGATCAGGTTGCCATTATTCTCGTCGCGGAAGACCTCAAGACCGATCTTTCGCGTGTCCTTGGTGAAGTCTTTTTCGCCAGCCTTGCGGACCTTGAGGTCCATCGCGTGGAGCCACTTCGGAGCCTTGACTTTGCCCTTCTCGGTCGAGTCCGTCACAGCGTCAGCAGCGGCCGCGCTCACCTGGCCCAGTTCGTTGACGTAGAGCAAATTGCCGTTGACCTCGTCGCGGAAGACCTCAAGCCCGACCTTCTTGCCCTTGTCCCAATCTTTATCGCCCGCCTTGCGAGCGGTCAGCGTTAGGCCGTGACGCCAGAGCGGTTCCTTGCCTTTGCCGTCCCCGGGCTTAAACAACTTGGAGCCGACCGCCGTCAACGATCCTGAATCGGAAACGTAGAGACCGTCGTTGTTGTAGGCGTCGGAATAGACTTCGATGCCGAATTTCTTGGCGTCCTTGTCGAAGTCAACTTGGGTGGATGTGCGACAGCGCAGGTCCATCGCATAACGGCTGATGGGGTCTTTCGCCTCCTGAGCGAAGGCATCCAGGCCGGCCATAGCCAACAGCGTCAGCGCGAAGAATGCACTAAGTCGATAGATCATCATCGTTCTCGCGAATTCGGGGAACAGCTACTCTCTGGAAATCAGAGGACGATTCGGTTGAACCATCCTAACCATGCTCGGGTTAGAGTCATCATACGAAAACCCCATCGAGGGTTCACGCCCCGCTCAGCGAGGTGAAAACAGAACCGGACGGCAGGAGGCGAGCGGGGCGTGTCAACGCCCCGATTCTTCCGAGCAGGGACAGACCCCCAAGGCTTCAGCGTCTTGTTCCCGGATAAGACAACAGCTTAAAGCCGCGCCGCCAATGCCACATCGCGCTGACGTCGTTTCCGTAGAGGAACGTGCTCAACAAATCGTTGAACCCCATCGCTCGCAGTTCGCCACAAGCCGCCGCCAACAAGGCCGTGCCCAATCCCGAGCGAGCCTCCAGAGCATCGACCAATATCCACGTCAAATGCGGCCAACCTTCGCAACGCTCGACGGCATCAGGAGGCGGCTGGCCACCCCATGCGTAGGTATCGAACTCTTCGGGATCGCCCGGAGGTAACAACGTCACCAAGACGGCTCCGATCAAGCGGTCTTCTCCCTGCGAAACGAAACAGGCTCGTTCGATCAACGGGCCATCGCCGCCGGTGCGAGTCAGCATCAACGCCTCGCTTGCAGCGGCGTCGCGTTGCTCAGGAGCCACGCCGACGAACGGTTGATGGTCCGTAAACGCTCGCACGAACAAACCCGGTAGAACGGCCCAATCCTCAACGGCAAGCCGACGCAACGGCACATTGGCCGCTCCGTGATATTCGGCGTCGCTTAGATCGAGTAGCGCGTGATAGTATCGCGGCCGGGGACAGATCCAGACACCGTCCTGCCCCTGCTCGTAACGAAACGCTGGGTTACGCGGCAGAAGACGAAACTGATCCGGCTCCAACAGCAACCGCAGCGGCGCGAGCCAGTGATCCGTCACGTCTTGATCATTCCCTGTTGCCGAGCGTAGGAGAACAAGCCGCCCGCGTCAATGATCGGCCCTACTTCGCCGAGCGGTTCGAGTCGATATTCTTCGCCGGTTGTTTTGTTACGCAGAATAGCGGCCGCGGTGTCGATCTCCAGCACGTCACCCGTGCAGACCGCATCGCATAACCGCGTTTTACACATGAACGGTACGAGATAGCCGCCGTTGACGGCGTTACGGAAAAAGATGCGAGCGTAAAACTCGGCCACGATGGCCTTGATTCCGGCCGCATCCAAAGCGATGGGAGCATGTTCGCGCGACGAGCCACAGCCGAAATTTTTTCCAGCGATGACAATGGTGTAATCGCTGACAAATTCGTCCGTGGTGTGAAAGGGGACGTGTCCTTGGGGCAATCCCGCTTGCGAAGGTGGGACGCTGCTCAGAGCGTACTTCCCGAATTGCTTGTACTCGGCCGGGATGGACGGGTTGAACGTCAAATACTGAGCGGGGATAATCTGGTCGGTATCGATGTTGTCGCCCAGAACGAAAGCTTTGCCTGTGATAATCGGAGTCAAGATAATTCTCCCCATGGTTTGAATCCGGTCCCGATCCGCTGATCGAGAGAAACGTTCTGTGTCGAGCCTCAGCCCACGAAATCACGCGGATCGGTGATCGTGCCCGTCAGGGCGCTCGCAGCGACTGTCAGGGGGCTGGCGAGGTATACCTGTGCTTGCTTGTGCCCCATTCGTCCGGGGAAATTTCGATTGGTCGTACTGATACACGACATCGGCTCATTAAGCCGACCAAACGTATCTGCCGGACCACCCAGGCAGGCGGCGCAGGACGGTTCGCCCATCTTGGCACCTGCCGCTAGGAAAATCTCTTCGAGAGTCCGCGACCCGATGCGTTCTGTCTTCAACTGCCGTGCGATTTCGCTGGTGGCCGGAACGACAAAGGTGTCGATGCGTACGGTTTTACCGTCGAGAATCTTGGCCGCTCCCCGGAAATCCCCCATTTTGCCGCCGGTACAACTACCGATGTAGGCCCGGTCGAGTTTCGTGCCCTGCACTTCGCGCACCGGAGCTTTATTGTCTGGGCTGTGCGGTTTGGCGACAACCGGTTGCATCTTGGTTACATCGTATACTTTTTCGACCATGAACGTCGCGCCGGGGTCCGATTTTACCACCTCATATGCAATCTTAGATTTGTTTCGCGCGTCCACATAACCCAGCGTCACCCGATCCGGCGCAATTATCCCGTTCTTGCCACCGGCTTCGATGGCCATGTTGCACAAGGTCATCCGTTCTTCCATGTCCAGGGCATAGACGCCGTCACCGTCGAACTCCATGGCGCGATACGTCGCGCCGTCGCAGCCAATGTCACCGATAACGGCCAAGATGAGATCTTTGGCCATCAGGTAGGGCGGCAAGTTTCCCTGGAACACGAAACGCATGGTGGCCGGGACGCTCAGCCATAGTTTGCCCGTACCCAAGACAAACCCTGCTTCGGTGTTACCGATTCCCGTGGCGAACTCGCCGAACGCGCCCGCTGTGCAGGTGTGGCTATCCGTGCCGAGTAGGATTTCGCCGGGCCGGGTGTGACCTTCCTCGGGCAACGCGATGTGACAGACTCCCTTGTAACGGTCGGTGCCCACATCGTAAAAGTGCGGCAAGTTCTGCTCGCGGACGAATTGCCGTAACGTGTCCACGTTTCGGTTAGCCATAACGTCAGCGGTGAAGATGTAGTGATCGGGGATGATGACCACCTTGTTCTTGTCCCACACTTTGGCATCGCGCCCGAACTGCTTGTGAAAGACGCCAATGGTGCCGGGACCGCAAACGTCGTGCGTCATCAGGATGTCTATATTGCACCACACGTTATCACCAGGCCGCACGAACGGCTTTCCGGCGTGTTTCGCTAGAATCTTTTCGCTCAGGGTCATCGCGGTCATCGGCACATCTCCAACGGTTATCAGGATAGTATAGGGGAAGAATAAGCTGGCGACGCCGGTCTCGGTTCTTGAGGGAAGCCGGGGAGGCCTTCCTTTCCCCGGATACCCCCCTTAGCCCCCAATAGGGTGTCCCTTCAAGCAAGACTCGTTTGGTCATCTCTAAAGTTTGTGGCTCCGAGGGGCATCGGTTCGCTGTCCGGTTTTTGGCTCGTGAGGAACAGTATGGTGTGTGTAATCGTCCGGTTGTTCAGACCTCTGGAGCCTAAATACCATGTTCCGTTCTCTGTTGTCTGTGTCTGTTGCCTTCGGTTTGTGTGTCGGGATTGCCGCCGCGGCCGACCCGGCGAAAAAGCAAAAGAAAGCGGCCGGCCTGCCCATCAGCGGCGAAATCGTTAAAGTCGAAGAAAGACCCTGCCCAGGAAAAAGAGTTCAAGGTCACTCAGGAAACCGCCGTGGCGATTCTTTCGGAACTCAAGGCCGACAAGGTATCCGATTTGCTCAATAAAGAACAGTTTAAGGCAGGAACCACGGTAAAGATTGAAGCAGGCGAAGACGGGGCTGCGAAGAGTGTCACCCTCGGCGGAGCATCGCAAACGGCGAAGAAAAAGAAGACCAAGTAAGTTTGCCTTGTGATTTGTTCGAGCCGGAAACGGGCGAGCGAGGCGTGTCAACGTCTCGTTTCGCTGTCAAAGCGGGGCTTTGACATACCCCGCTCGCCCCGGCTCTGATTGGGTTTACTCCAACTCGTTTCCCATTGCACCTCTGCCGCCACCTTTGAACAGTTTACGGTCCATTGACGGGCTGAAGGGCGTCCATCGTCCCGTACCGCTGTCCTCGGCGATATCACGGCCAACCGAATGCACTTTGGCGTCGAGATTGTCCAGAAAATGTAACGCGACAGCTTCCGGCGTCATGGGTAGTCGCGGGCTACCAAACTCGTACGTCCCATGGTGCGATAGAATCATGTGCTTCAGCCGCAACACTAACTCCGCCGGAAACGGCTCGCCGGTCAGGTCTGGCACCCGGCGAATCTGCTCCGTCAGCATCTCGACGCCGATGGCTAAGTGGCCGACCAGTTGGCCTTCGTCGGTGTAGCCGAACGAGCGGTCGTAGGCCAGTTCGCGTACCTTGCCGATGTCGTGCAGGAACACCCCCACGATCAATAAATCCTTATCCACTTCGGGGTAGAACGGCGCAATACGGTCGGCGACTTCGAGCATATTGACCACGTGTTCCAGCAATCCACCGATGTAGGCGTGATGATTGCGCACGCCCGCCGGCGCTCGGCAAAATCCGCTCATGACGACATTGTCGGCTAAGAAGCAGTCAGCCAACGCTCCGAGATGGGGATTAGAGATTTTGCGTAGCAAGGCTTTGAGCCGATCATACAATTTACCCACGTCTTTGGTCGTGTGCGGCAGAAAATCGGCCAGTTCCGCATGTTCGGACGGAGCCTTGGTGACGTGGTTGAGAATCATTTGCAAGGAGCCTTGAAACAGTTGCACCTTGCCCTTGGCAAGCACAAAGTCACCCACATCGAACGACCGAAACAGTTGCTCGCCCGCGTTCCACAGTCGCGCCCCCATCGTGCCGGTACGATCACGTAATTCCAGTTGCAAGAACAAGTTTCCTTGACGGTTGGCTCGCAATTGTTTATCCACGACGAGATACACTTCTTCAATCGGATCGCCATCGGCCAATTGGTTGACAAACCGTCGCCCCACCGTTTCAGCCATTTCGGCTCTCCGTGTCAAGAGAATAATCGGTTAAAATAACTTATTTACAACCCAGCCGGGAAGTGAACAAGAGGGCGGGGCGAGCGGGATGTATCAACAGCCCGATTTAATGGCGAGCGAGGCGCATCAACGCCCCGATTCGCTGTCACATCGAAGCATTAACACACCCCGCTCGCCGAGAATGTTCCAATCTGTATTATCCCTCTTGGGTATTTCTCTCCAACCTGCACGAGCCGCCATGTCCGCCAAACGTACATTCCTCGCTATTGACCTCGGGGCCGAGAGCGGCCGCGGTATTCTGGGGCACTTCGACGGATCGCGTCTGACGCTGGAAGAGGCCAACCGTTTTCCCAACGGCGGCATCAAAACGCTTGATAGCCTTCACTGGGACGTATTGCGACTCTATGCCCACATGCTCGACAGCCTTCGAGCGGCTGGTGCCAAGTCGAGCGAACTGAGCGGCGTTGGCGTGGACACCTGGGGAGTCGATTTCGCCTTGCTCGGCCGCGACGGTGTGTTGCTTGGCAATCCGCGTCACTATCGAGACCCGCATACCGAAGCCTTTCCCGAAGCCGCCTTTGCCGTCGTCCCGCGTGAGGAAATCTTCAGGCAAACGGGCATCCAGTTCATGCGATTCAATTCGCTGTATCAGTTGCTCGCGTTGAAGCAGGCCGGTTCAGCCGTTCTCGATGTGGCGAAGCATCTGCTCATGATTCCTGATTTGTTTCATTACTGGTTCGCTGAGAGGTCTCAAAAGAGGGTGCTTCGGCCTTACCATTCTTACTCGCTCCAGTGGGCCGCATCGCTCGCATCCAAAAGCCCCCATCTCTTTGGTGGTATGTCTCCGATATCACAAACTCAATCTTATGCGTTTCATATGGATGCGATGCGGTTTGCGGATTGGCTTCAGGCCTACGCAGTATCGCAGGGTGTCGAGTTTATCAGCGACACAGTTGCGGCAGCAGGTACAAAGCCTGTGGTTGTGGTAACACATCACAGTCCCAGTAAACTAAGTATCAAGCCACGCTATCAAGGTGACTATCACATGAACGGTGGTTACAGCAGTGCCATGGAAGACTTTATTTTGGATCGTCCTGGGATTAA
>RGDT01000222.1 GCA_009918525.1 Planctomycetia bacterium | reverse complement strand
ACGCCGTGTTATGGCCGAACGCTGAACCGCCAATGACGCGATTCGTGGCGAGAGAGTTGGCGACATCGCACTGGTTTGACTTGACAGCCGCTCGGAGAGATTTAGGTTATGAGCCGCGTGTGAGCATTGCCGAAGGATTAGAGCGACTGCGAAAGTGGTTGAAGAGTCAAAGCGACAGAGAACCGCTGATACACGCTGGTGGCTCTAGCTAGGGAGTTGTCAATAACTCGAGGTTTTGCCATGCGAAGGTTCGGTTTCACTCTCATCGAACTTTTAGTCGTCATTGCCATCATCGCGATCCTGGTCAGCTTACTGTTACCGGCCATCCAGAAAGTACGAACATCGGCGGCACGGATGCAATGCGCGAATAACTTGAAACAGATCGGTCTAGCTATCCACAGTTATCATGATGCTCTGAACGCTTTTCCGCGTTATCGAAAATGCGACACGACCAGCGGAGTGGACTTGAACTGTTACTCCCTGACTTCTGCCATCCTATGGACAGGACCGAGCGAAGTGTGGTGGGCACCTTATGATAACCGTCCTGCTCCTTCATCGACCATCAACGCGCAAGGTGCCCCTAATCCCGATAATACGTATACCAACGGTGGTTATCCCGCCGGCTTTCTTTGGCCGTTCCTTGAGGGGAACCAAAAGGCGTTCAAGTGCCCCACAGGGCTTGACCTGGCAACTGGCCAAGCTTTCCAGGTCAGTTATGGCATGAACTATGTCAATGGCGGACCTAACGGCAAAAATCTTGTTGAATTGACAAATGGCAACGGTACGTCCAACATCCTCATCGTTTGGGATCATGGCCGAACGCCAGGTTGCGCCGACAGTACGCACGCGGCCACGCCAACGAATCCGCGCGGGCCGTGGCCCTTTCCCGATACGACCAACCCCAAAACGCACTATCCCGATCAGAGGCATAACGGCGTTTTCAACGTCCTGTATTGTGATGGTCATGTGAGTGCCATGAACCCCGGCGGAATGATGACGGAGTTGTTCCTGACAAATGGGAATATTATCACCTACCCATGACAGTCCGATCCATCACGACCGGTGATGATACAAAGAGCCGGAAGCCTTGGAGATGACATTGGGGGGAAATACCCGAACGTCGCTCCTGCTTCCGGCTCTGATTAGGGTTGCGAGCGTATTAGTCGGATTGAACGCCCGCGTGAATCGGGACTACTTTCCGACACAATATAGCCATTTATCCGACCGCAGGAATATCGCACCGTTGGCCACAGCGGGTGTCGCTTGGATCGTGTCGTCTAGGTCGTTTCGGGCGATCACCTTGGCACTTTCACTGCTGATGTCCAGCACGAACGTTCGCCCCTTCTCATTGACCGCGTACAACTTCCCGTCGGCGATTACAGGTGAGCCACTGAAGCTGCCCTCCACTCGCTGCTTCCACAGCTCTTTCTTTCCTTCCATGTCGTAGCAGGTGACGGCCACTTTAGTCAGTCCGTAAAGCTTGCCTTTATAGGCCACTGGCGATGGATAGCCAGCGGTCACATTACGAGCGCGAAAGAGTTCTTCGTTTTTCCCGTCTGCACTAGGTTTGACCGCTAAAACATCGCCACCGCCGCTCGTGAGGAAGAGGACGCCGTCCGCAAAGACGGATGAGGGAATCGTGGACAGGTCCGACGCCGCATACGACCAGATTTCTTTGCCGGTTTTGACATCCACGGCTGACGCTGGCGATCCGCCCTGGAACAACACGGCCGTCTTGTCGCCCACCTTGAACGTAACTGGAGTGGCCCAGTTGAGGCGTTGTCCGCGTTTGTTGCGCCAAAGATTTTTCCCAGTCTTGGCATCCACACCAGCGAAAAACGAGTCGCCGATGTTATCCATTGGCAGCAGTAAAACATCATCAACCAAAATCGGCGACGACGCCATCCCGACTTGGTTGGTGACCTCCGGGTAATCGCCCACGAGCGAGCGATACCATAACAACGTACCTTCCGCATCCAAAGCCACCAAGTCGCCCGACGCGAACAACGCATAGACAGACTTGCCGTCGGTCACGGGCGTTGGTGCGGCCATGTTTGTGACCGGGTGACACGCTGTATTTCCAGTGGCGACGAACTGCCGTTCCCACAGTTTCTTGCCCGTCTTCTCGTCAAAGCACAGGACGTGGAGCCGCTTTTCGCGATAGGCCGAGCAGGAGGTGACATACACCTTGCCGCCGGCAATGACGGGGTTGGATAAGCCGCGACCCGGTAGGGCGACTTTCCAGCGTAGTCCCGAATCTTTGCTCCATTCGGTCGGCAATCCTGTTTCGGTCGAGATGCCTCGACCATCGGCCCCACCGCGGAAGGCTGGCCAATCTGCCGCCAACAGCGATCCGCCTAGTAGAACGACCAATATCAGGCGTTTCATCACTTGGCCTCCTTCTGAGTGAACGGCACCGCTGCCCCGACAGCATCCGACAATCGCAACTGGAACGTCCATTTCTGCGCCCAGGCTTCCGTCTGTTCGTTCTGACACACTTTGAGCAATATCTCATTGGTTCCGGCTTTTAGTTTGCCCTTGACGATGTATTGGTCGATTTTAGAACCGTGATGGTATTCCTCGCGGGCAAAGAGAAGCTTGCCGTTAACGAATATTTTCAATCCGCAGATACACCCAGCGCGGAATTCGACGTCCTGATCTTTCTCCGATTCGACCGTCGCATAGGCGTAGCAGATAGCGCCTTTGTATTGTTTAATAATTTTATTAATATCTACCACGCCGTGAGCATCACTGGTGCTCGTGGCTTCCCACTTGACATCGGCCCCATCTTTGCCCTTGTAGGTGGCTTTGAGATCGACACCTTTTTCTGGGGGATAGGCTTCGTCCCAGCCTTTGCGGTTGGTGTGGTCGAACGGCGTTGCCAGATGCCAACGGGTGACGATGCCGAAATGTTTTTGCACATCAACGTTAACGCCGAATTTCTTCAAAGCCGTCGCGATGGCATCGACCTGATCGGGGTCACATGCACCGCCGAGTGCTTTTTCGTATGCCAGTTTCGCGGCGTCTTTTTCCCCAGTCTTGGCTAGTTTGTCGCCGTGTTCCAGGACAACACCCACAGCATCGCGGCGTAGCTCAGGACTGGGGTCTTTGAGCATCCGGGGCATATACTTGTCGGCGATGGTCGGGTCGGACTTGAGCAGTGTCTCATAGGCTAGCCGGCGGGCGCTGGGGTCGTTCTTGGTGTCTTCCAAAAACTCCACGAGATCGCTTTGCGGCAATTTTTTGGCCGTTAACACGCGCTCAGCGATGGCCTCAAAAGCTGGACGCAACCAGTTGGCCGCGAGTGGTGCATCGGTTTTTAGGGCACGCAGGATCGGCACTAATGCCTCCGGGCCGCTCTTTGCGAGCGTCTTCCAGGCAGCGGCCGCTTCGGCGTTACCAGTTCCTTCGGGTCCGACCTTAGAGATGACCTGAATCGATGAGCTGACTGCGTCTTCGGCGGCAGGCAACAGGCCCAGGCCGACACCGACGCCCAGCGACAGAGCTACGGCGATGATCCCTCTGCGCATAGTTCTCTTTCCTCCTGATGGATGGGTTCTCTAAGAGATTGTCGCGATCTGCGGGTGTTTCGACTAGCTGTTCAGTTAGGAGAGGGATTGCAGCAGAGAAGCAGCGGTTGAGGCCGACCTACACGAGAGGGAACTACTTTGACAAACCACGATTGATTCAGTCCGGTCATCTCATACAGTTCGCCGATCCTTGAGAAAATTTTTCTTAAACTGGCCGCGATGGCTCGTGGACTGGCTTCCAATCCAGATATTTCTGGCCTGAGGTGTGATCGTTGTCGGACGCGGTCGCGTCCCACACACCGAACGTAGGCTCTAGCGGCAGCTTGGCGTAGTGAATCTCCGCGAACGGTGACACACGCTAGGGGATAATCAAAAGCCGGTTCGCTGCCGAGGATGGTGGTAAAGAGAGTGCAAGTGTAAAGCATGATT
This sequence comes from Planctomycetia bacterium, assembly GCA_009918525.1. GTDB lineage: Bacteria > Planctomycetota > Planctomycetia > Gemmatales > Gemmataceae > RGDT01. The sequence continues at coordinate 2,753 of RGDT01000222.1, read as the reverse complement.
CAACTTCCCGAAAGGGGGTGAAAAGGGACAGAGGCGACCGAGAGATAGGACACACGGCGTAGGGAAAAAGGTTCAGTGCGGAAGTGAAAAATACCCTGGAAAATAAACAGGAGTTCACGCCGCACATGTGCCGCGCCATGCGGGATTCCCTAAGAAATACTCCAATGCTAGGATCGAGATAGGAGGAAGACCATGAACGATGCCTCATTTCTGAAAGCAATCTTCGAGAACCCAGCAGACGACGCCCTTCGATTGATCTATGCCGATTGGTTGGAAGAGCATGGACCAGAGTCGAGCCAGGCTCGGGCCGCGCTCATCCGCATTCAGCATGAGGCCGAATCGCTGTCGCCCTACTCTCGGCGTAGGGTCGAACTAGACCAACAAGCGCGTCGATTGATCCGCGATAACCCCTCTTGGTCCGACCCCATCCGCAAAGGAAAGTTTGGTAGATCGATCAAATTTCGTTTGGGATTCCCTCACCAGATCACGACTCGCGCCATTAATTTCGTTAGTTGGGCCGATCGTTTGTTGGCGGCAGTTCCGACCTTACGTGGCTTTCACTTTCCCCATGCCTCGAACGAGGTTCGGGATTTAGCCGGCTGTCGCTACCTCAGCCGAATAAGTGAGTTAGACATATCCAACATGTGCGCCTGTGGGCAGTGCCCGATTGGTGCCGAGATACGCCTGCTGCTCCAATCGCCGGGCGTTGCGGAATTGACCAATTTGAACATCTCTGACAATAGAGTAGACCCGGCGTTGGTCCGGGTGTTGACGGAATCTCCACACTTGAAACGCTTGCAGTGGCTAGATCTGTCAAACAATCGCATCAGCAACGGCGGTGTACAGGCGATACTAAACTCGCCACTGGTAGACCAACTAAGGTTTCTGAACCTCCGAAATAATGATATTTCCACTAGAAATAGCAATAGCCTGCGAGAACGCTTTGGTAATCGGGTAAGGCTGTGAAGTTCTTAATTTGGTTGACCCTCCATGACGGCTACGGTAGTCTGTGTTTGATAGGGTAAGTTCTCTCTCCCGAGTCGTGCTATGATTCGTCTCGATTCTGCTAAAGGACTAAACCGTCGTGCGTTTCTCCATGCGGGGGCGATCTCGACGTTAGGTCTAACCTTACCTTCGTTTCTGCGAGCTGCGGGTGCTAATCCCCCTAGCGACACGAACGCGATCATGTTATTCCTACTCGGTGGACCGAGCCATATAGACACGTTTGATCCCAAACCCGACGCACCGGCTGAGGTGCGCGGCCCATTCAAAACAGTTGCGACATCCGCCCCAGGGATGTCCATCACCGAAGTTTTCCCACGCACGGCACAACACGCGGATAAGTTTTCTATAGTCCGTTCTGTCTACCATACGGCCACGGCCGTCCATGACACCGGGCATCAGATGATGCAGACAGGGCGACTGTTCAGTGGTGGAGTCGAGCATCCGCACATCGGTTGTGTCTTGGGATACGTAAAAGGACGAAACGGCGATGTGCCACCGCACGTTCTTTTGCCACGGCCGATGGGACGCACGGGCGGAAATATGCCTCATGGTCAAACCGCGGGCTATTTAGGCAAGACGCATGACCCATTCGTCTTAAATGCTGATCCGTCGGCCCCGGACTTTTCGGTGCCGGATCTCTTGCCGCCTAACTACATCTCGGCGGTGCGTGCAAACCGTAGGCAAAAGATGAGAGCCGCGGTAGAGGGAGCGTTGGAGGCATTCGAGAAGACACCTGCCGCGAAGCAGATGGATGACAATTTCGATCTAGCCTATCGGTTGATGTCGAGCAAGCAGGCCCGAGAAGCCTTCGCCCTCGATCAAGAGCCGGACAAGGTTCGCGACCGATACGGACGAACCCGCTTTGGGCAGTGCTGTTTGTTGGCACGACGGTTAGTCGAACGCGGTGTGCGTTTTGTTACTGTAAACATGTTTGAAACCGTCTTTGACGAGATCACTTGGGACATTCATGGCAGCAGGCCCTTCACCGATATTGCCGAAATGGCCCGGCTGGTCGCTCCGAATTTCGACCGAGCTTATTCCGCTCTGCTGGAAGACCTGACGGAACGCGGACTGCTATCGAATACCATTGTGACGGCGATGGGCGAGTTTGGGCGAACGCCGAAAATCAACCCTGCTGGAGGCCGCGACCATCATCCAGGCGTCTGGAGTATCTTGATGGGCGGTGGACCGATTAAGGGTGGTCGAATCGTTGGTGAATCCGATGCACTGGGGTATGTGCCCAAAACACGCCCGATTACAAGCGGAGATGTGGCGGCAACGATTTACCAAGGTCTAGGACTAGATGTTCACAAGGAGTTGCCCGGCCCCCAAGGTCGTCCTATTCCGCTCGTCGATTTCGGAGCAAAGGCAATCAAAGAGCTATTCTAGAACCGAGGGATGACTATGAGGTACGTGATTTGGGTAGTTGGCTGTCTCCTCTCGCTCCTGGTTGTGCTACACACGGTATCGGTGTCACTAGCACAACGCGAGCAACCACAACGCGAGCAACCACAACCGGCAATGTTCCCTCGTATGGGTGGACTACCCGGTCGCTATGTGGTCGCAAATGCAACGCCGACTCAGGTGTTGGTATTGGACACTATGACAGGGTTTGTCTTCGCAGTACGCGAAGCGGACTTCAAAAAGGCCAGCGAAATGGGACGGATGCCGGAGATGGGTCGTCCGCCAGAAGGTGTTCGCGGAGCACCACCGCGCGAAGGCGATCGGCCGCGCGAAGGCGATCGGCC
>RGDT01000221.1 GCA_009918525.1 Planctomycetia bacterium | reverse complement strand
GATCATCCCATCGGCCGTGTCAGCGTTCATACTGGCGATATCAGATTTGAGTCGTTTCTCCGTTTCGTTGAGGGCTTCGCGCGCCCAGTTAATGTCTTCCAGAGGCACTTTGATGAGGTTACGTCGCGCCCATTTCACGCGGTCGGCCCAGTGTTCATCTACTTCGGTGCGAACCTGAGTTTTATCTAAACCCAGAATGAGAAACGGCCCCATCTGCTCTCGTGGCAGAGGAGCGAGTTCGAGAACAATCGGTTCGTTATTTTTGGCCATAAGTATAAACTCAGGATTACTTCGTTTTGATAGTTAAATAACATTTCGTGAGTGCGTTTGGAGAAAGAACGCTTTTCTCTCCCCGGTTAGGCTCCCATGGACCGACACGCCTCGATTTTTTTGTCAATATGGTCGGCTAGTTCGCGAATGGTTCGGCGTTGATCATCCAGTGAGACCAGGGGAATACATTTGCCGACCATGCGGCGCAGTTTTTGGAATTCCTTCATCAGTTCACGCATAACGTCACGGACGGCCGCCCAGTTGATTTGGTAATTGGGTAGACTATTGATTTGATCTTTCACTTTGCCAAGTTGATCGGTCAGTTTGTCGGAAATATCAGCAATAAGTGGGATAACACTATTGACCATACTGGTAGCGCGGTCGTCCACGCGAGCATCGTTGGGGTATTTCCGTCGGATTTTGTCGATCTCGGTCAGCAATCGCTCGATATCGTTGAGACCTTTGACTTCAATCAAATCCAGTTCGTACAAATCGTATTGTGGTTCGCCCGGTTTTAATTGCCTCAGTGTTTCCAGGGTTCGACGAGCATCGTTGGGCCTTTTGGCGTTGTTATAAAGCTGGAATAGCCGTTCGAGCGATTCGGGGTCGTCGGGGCGCATGTGGGCAGCCCGCTGAGCATAGGGGACCGCGTTACTCCATTGTTCTTTTTCGCCATAACGACTGGCGAGGCGGTGCAGTCCTTCAAAAATGAGCCGATCCGTGTATTTTGGAATATCACTGGGGGCGGGGGATCGAGGATCGAGTAGGTCGAAAAACCGGTTCCAATGATTGTCGGCCTGGGCAAGATCGTCACGCAGTTCATAGGCCAACGCGAGATTTTGATGGAGGCGAGCATCGTTCGGAGCGAGTTTTAAGGCTGCATGAAACAACGTCATCGCGCCATCCATGTCCTGGGTCATGGCTGCACACGTTCCTAGGAGAGTCAGTAGCCCTACCTGACTACTTTTGCTAAAACCTCGGTCGCGAACGAAGGGGCGTAATAGTAACTCCGCATCGGTCCATTGGCAACGATCAATTAGCAATTTTCCCTTGACCAGCACCGTCTCGATAAAGGCTTCCTTCACGGCCAGACTGCGCGGACGAGTTTGATTCAACGCCTCTAGTAGCATGTAGGCTGTATCGAGTTGGCCCAGGCTTCGCACAACCTTCAACAACCGCTGTTCTTCAAACGGTGTGAGGTCCGCCAGCAGAGCCGATACCCCGCCGGGAGATTCGCGTTGCTGACAGGCGAGCAGCAACGCGCGAAGAACCCCGAGGAAGCGATGATCCTCGACATTGATTGGCGGGCGTTGTTCGAGCAGTCCCAAAACGGGCGGGATCAGTTCCAAACAGCCTTCCACCTTACCCAGTGTCAGCCGAACCATTAAGAGGTTGTAGCCGATTTCGTAGGAGTTGTTTCCCAGCGACCATCCTCGCGAAAACTCTTCCTCTGCCTGTGTCAGGTTGTTTTCCGTCAGAGACAACAAACCCATTTGTAGGAATACAGACGCCTCGGGCTGGCGGATCTTCCGAAGGGCAGCCCGTGCTTCGGCGATTTTATTTTGTCTTTTGTACGCTAGAGCTAGCATGTAGTGAATCTGCGAGTCATAACCCAAGGCCGTGGCTTTTTCCAACAAAGAGGCGGCGGATTCGTACCGCGATGGTGTCGCTGTTTGCTTGATCGCGTTGGTCGGTTCTGTTGGCATTTCCTCAAACTCCTGCCTTGTCATATAGCAGATTTTGACCAGCTTTCACCAGGGCTAGGGTAATCAGTCCCCCCAAACGACGATCGCGAAGTCCTAACCGACCTGCCTCGCGCAACCGTTCCTCCGCTTGCTCGTAACGCTGTCTATCCATCGCCAGTAATCCGGACAGCAACACGATCTGACGTAACGGCTCATCCAGTCCCCATTGTGTCCGGCATCCTGCATCGACCGACGACCAGCACCGTATCGCTTCGTCATATTGCAGTCGATCACAGTAAATCTGGCCTAAGATCGCCTTTGCGACCATCATGGAGTTTTGCGTGTCCTCGTGAATAATTGTTTGTAGCATCTTGACCGCTTCATCCGTCCTTCCACGCTTGAGATGAGCACAGACCGCCACAAAAAGGCTCTTGATTTTGATCGCGGGATCGGCAGATGCTTTCACCGCCAGTTCAACCGCCTCATCATGGCGACCGGCTGCGTAGTGACACATTGCAGACAAGTACTGAAAACTCGGATCGGCCACATCTGGCCGATTCATTTGTGCCGCTAGTTTTGCTAAACCGGTGGAGTCGCGACATACGCTACGAATAGCCGCAAGACAGGTAAGGGCGTTAATGTGAGTGGGATCGTCGCGAAGGCATTCGCGGAGCAAACGGTCAGCATCGTCCAACCAGGCAACCGCCTTGGGGTGCTGATCGACTAAATTGTCTGCATTCTTTGGGGTTACTACCCCTGGATTGGTCGGAGACTGTTGAGAACTTGGGCTGGAGAGGGGAATTCTGCCTCTCCCCTCAGTCCTCCCCGTCACCGAAAACCACTCGCGGAGGCTGAGCGTGGCTCCCATGTAGGCGACTGCTGCCCGTAATCGTCCTAAAGTCAGCGACAGAGCCAGCGAGATGGCCTCGGATCGCTGGAGACTGTTACCGCGTTCTTGCTCGACGATCGCGCGACGGACCAGCGGCCAATGATCGGATGGGGCCAGTTCGCACCAGCGGGTCAATAGTTGAATCGCACGGTCGATATTTCCTTCGCGATATGACAGGCAAGCCAAACGGTCGTGAGCGGGCAAACTGTGGGGAGACAACTTCAGGAGGACTTCAATCGCAACGCGTGCCAGTTTTGTCTGACCTGTTTGTTCTTGTCTTCGAGAATGATCCAGCAGGAGCGTTTCGCCCTTGGGCGGATAGTCCGGTCCTAGTACCTCGGGAAATCGGCCCGGTGCTAAATCAGCGGTGCGTTCGAGATAGGTGTATTCCGATTCGGCTAAATTCCAATTGTGTAAAGCGTAGAAAGTTTGAGCTTTGCCAGCTTCCTTAAATGTCGTTGTAAATAAAAGAAGATCAACCGAACTGCGTAGCCCGTGGACGGTCGCTGCCCGGACATACAGCCAGGCATATACGGGTTTGATCGCTTCGGGATGAGTCTTCGCCAGATGAACAAAAGATGCAGCCGATTTCACATCGGTCGCTTGCACTGACGCCAGAGCATCGCACAACAGTTCTTGATCTTCTAGACTTAGCGGCAAACCATGTTGCCGGGCTTCGGCGTGAACGTCCCGGGCGATAACAGACCATTCCGTGTTTTCGAGTACCGGATAGCGTGCCAGGAGCTTAATAGCCCAAGCAATGTTTCGCGGCTTGTCTTCCGCGTTAGTCGGCTTGCCCATAGCAGCGCATAACGCCAAATATCCGGCGGTTAGTAGATCGTGGGGTTGTTCCTGGTCGAACGCTAGACGCAGTTGCTTGAATGCGGCGTCATACTGGCCCGAACGGGCCAAGGCGATACCGTAGCCGCGTAACAATACTGGCGTAGGGGGGATGGTCTGAAGCAATTGTCCGTAGCTCTCCGCCGATTCGGCAAAACGATCCTGCTTGAACAAAGCTTGAGCCAGTGCGAGATTTCCTTGCCGTATCAGAATGTTCAGATCACTACCCAGTAAAGGGCAAGGGAACGTCACGTTTCGCGGATCACCAAGTCCCTCAGCCAGTTGCCTTATGTAGGAGCGGCCCTCCGGCATTCCTTCGATCCACAATTTGCCCGGCTCGCGTTGCCAGGCCGATAACCCGCGTGGTCCCATGGCTCGCTGTAGAACTCGCACTGCCATGCCGCTGTCGCCCTGGGAGGCCATCAGGGTGATACCGATCTGCCAAGGCACCAACGGACAGTTTCCATCAATTCGGCTGGCTTCGGACAACCATTTTAAGGCATCCGTCGGACGACCTAGACGATGAAGCACTAATCCAGCGTATAGTGCAGGGTCGATCACGTCACGGCCGACTTGCTGGCTCACAGCCGTAAGAAGCATGGCGGCCATTTCTAGATCGCCGTCGCGAAGAAGGCACATCGCACGCCAGAATTGAGCTTGTGGCTGCGTTTGGCCTGCAACTTTTTCGATTCGGTCGATCATCGACACGACGGGTTCGGTTTGAGCGGCGAATCGGCGTCGAATTTCTGCCATACCCGCATCGATGATACGCTGGATTTGTTCGGCTTCTGGTTGCTCCAGCAGGGTAGCGACAAGCACGGCATGGCTACGGGCTTCCTCGTACTCCCCAGTACTTAGAGCAGCGTCCATTCCGCGTTGCCGGCATTCACCAGAAAGATGCCGAAGTTTATTACGCCAGGCGGCAGGGGCCCAGTGATTGGAAAATGGTTCCAAAAGTCTCAGGGCTTCCTGCCAATCACCGGCATCAAGTCGTTGACGGGCACGAGCGTAAGCACGAGCGGCAACCGGGCCAGGGGCGTAAACAAAATAGAGCAGGGTCAGTATCCCCGCAGCGACGACTCCCAGGACGATGTACATGAGTTCCCGGTTGCTCCCTGATTCGGCTGTTTAGCCGACCCTATCAAAACTACCGCGCTCAGGTCGATCCTTCAAGAAGCCCCTCATCGGGTGATGGTGGAGCTGGGTCGATCATCTGAGCGGCTATCCTCTGTAATTCTAGGATAAGCCGGCGAGCTTCGCGTATGCCAGCGTGTGGATCGTCTTTCATTCTCGTACTCAGGCCGGCCGCCGCACGGGCGATATCTCCAAGATGATAATCGAGGTCGGCTCGTTTCTTTTCTCGTGCTCGCTTCCAGACCTGTGTGATTAACTGCCGAAACTCGTTTAACTCTTCGCGAGCTTCTATTTCTGGTGAAGGCGTCGGGAGAGCATTGGCTCGTTTCCCTGGTAAAGTGTCGTCGAGTAGTTGCGAAAGATACCGGGCGTACTTTTCCAGATTCTCCCAACACTCGCGATAAAGTGATGGATTGTGTTCGTCGTGGGCTTGTTCCGCGTAACGCTCCTGCGCCAGCACGTATTGACATAGCTCATCGCGGTCCCGCCCCGTCTGTTCGCTTACACGCGATGCTAGGGTCAGACACTCTCGAACCAGAGCGGCCAACCGGGGCCAAGGTGGGTCGAGTACCTGCTGACCCATCCGCGCCAACTCCTGCAACTCGCGAAGTTGCGCCATTCGCGCAATAGTCTTGGCTTCGTCGTTGTAGGAAAAAGCCTCGATGAGATCGCGGTACACCTGGTCGGCTCGCTCCCGCAGTCGTGCCCGTTGCCGTCCGGTCAACTGCTGTACCAGTTCCCGCAGCGTGACAATCGTCTCTTCGATCTCCTCTCGTGTCGGGTAGGGTGGAGGTACCGGCGGTTCGATGCAAACCGTCTCGACTCGGTTACGGCGACTTTCTCGCAGTTTCAACGCTACCTCGATCCGGTGAGTCGCGTCGATGCGGAACTCGACTTCCACCGGCGAGCCGATCGGCAACGATTGATCTAGCTCGTCGATGACTAACTGCTTGATCACTCGATTGTCCTCGTAAACCGGCATCACAATTCGACCCGATTGGTCGGTCGTCCGGCAAACACAACGAAAGGAACCGGGTAACGCCGAACCGATCGGAGCAATCATCTGCTTGATCCTCTGTCGGCCCCGTGTCAAAACGAGTATCGATAGCGGACGAGTGATCAGTTGCGTTGCCAGCACGCCACGAGGCGGAACCTGACCGATGGAGCGATGTCGAACTACCGTTTGCAGGGTCGTGCGGTCGTTACCGTCTGCATCGCACCACGTCCAATCGAGCGGTGTGTCGGAGTCGGCAACAATCTCGACCGGTTGCGCGAAGGAGCCACGCTCATCGAGAAAAACCTCTTCGACTAAACAATTGGCTGTACTGCGCAGGCGAACGCTCGAACCATCCAGGGAGAGACAACCAGCGCGGTTTTGTGCCGAAGAGGGCAATGTCCCCTCTGCCCAACTGCGGATCACCCCGGTCGCAAGGTAAGATGTTTCGTTTGTGGTTGTCGGGCTGGTGACGTGGAACTCCAACGTCTTGCCGTCCACTGGGAATAGATACCGCGTGCCTTGGGTAGCGGCTCGAAGGGCGGCACCGTACGCGACGCACAGGTCCGGTTCGTGGCAAAGCAATCGTCGTTTGTCTGCCTTGGCGAAGGCTTCCAGCACGAATTGCCTGACGAGCGGAACCCGACTGGAGCCACCGACCAGTATGACGTGGTCAATGTCTTCTAGACGCAGCCCTGCCTTTTCTTTGGCCCGACCGATGGCTTCGTGGCAACAGTCGATGGTTCGAGACACTTGGGGGCGGATGAGACGCTCGAAATCGGAACGACTAATTGATGCGTACATGGTCAAGTGGCGTTCGCCGATGCTGAGGCTCGGCAACGTGCGTGTAACCGTTTGCTGTGAGGACAATTCCATCTTTATCGATTCGGCGATACGAACCAGTCTCGCGAATGCGTGGGACGTTGGTCCCAGGAGTGT
>RGDT01000023.1 GCA_009918525.1 Planctomycetia bacterium | reverse complement strand
CTCCAGAATCAGAACTCCCCCCTCACGCACCAGACCGCGAAGGTCCAGTTCATCGGGGCCGGACGTCACCCGACAAACTGCCTCATCGGCGAACAGCGTCAAGCGCATGGCACAATCGGCTATCACGCTCTGTTGGGTCACGTTGTTAGAACCATCAAGATACCGCCGAACGGCCGGGTAGCGTTGCTCGAAGGACGCCTTGAACGGATGCGAATCGGCGATCACTGCTAAATCGTAAGCGCTGTGATCGATGATCTGCTTGGCTCGAGCCAGTGAGCCTATCTCTTTCGGATCGTCCGCCAGCATCCGTAAGACATCGGCTAACAAGTTGACCGACGAGAAAAGCCAGAACGCTTCGTTGGTTCGCCCCTCGTTGGTCCCCGCTTCCAAGTTGGCGCATACGGCGTGCGCGATTTCCAGCGCTTCGTGCCGCGAAGCGATGCGGGCAGCGGGATTCCAGCGGTGGGTCGTTCGGCCTGGGTTTTTGAAGTTCACCACCCGAATCGGTTGGCCGGGCCGATAGCGTTCGGCTAAGGCAGCAACAAAACCCGGCAAAACTCCCCCCTTAGCGTCAAGAGCGATTACCGTCCGAGTCGGATCGGCAATATCCGCTGCCAACTGCGGCAAGATAAGTTTTTGGGTTTTACCGCATCCCGTCGAGCCGACTGCCAATAAATGACGTTCGCGAATATCACTCGATAAGCGTAGGCCGGAGTGTAAATGCGCGGACAGACTTGCACCGTCATCGCGTTCTTCGGCCAGAACCGTGGCATCGGTCAGCACGAGATCGCCCGGACGAGCCGCCGCGAACAGCCCCGCCAAATCACGGCGGTTGGCTAGTCGAGCGTTGCCATGAACGCCACAGGCCAGACGCGGCGGCTCGTCCGGGCGATCTCGTGCAATGATGCTGTTCATGAGGAGGCTCCGCTTGAAATTCACAAACTCCGCACCTTGGTGATCAGTTCCACCAGCGCATCAGCGATAGCATCAGTATCTGCTCATCGAGTCGATGGGTCACGATACTTCGAGCCAATTGCAGTTGCTCACATTCATCGTCTTCCAATTTCCAACCGTTAAGGGCCACTATCGCGGTATGAGTAGGCAAGCGATCTTGTCACAAACGAATCATGTGTCGTCTCCTGATGTAGTACCGCGAGAATCCTCCCCATCAGGAAGAAAGTTGATTAGTGGCTCAGACTTTGGGGCGGTTTCTTTCCCCATCGCTACTAAAAAATACGTGCCACCGAGTTAAGAATTACATGATCTGGCGAATTTTTTGCACTTTCGTCACGATCAACACTCCTATCCCCATATTGTCACCCACGGAAAACGAACTTAAAGCGCGTGCCTACGCGGCTATCCTGCTACTATTACGTCTAGGATGTGCGATTTTTTCAGAGCATGACTAAAATGTGAACAGAAGAGCATTTTTTGAACGGGACTATGTCTTGGGCAATTGCCACCCAGACAGTAGAGATGACTATTGGCCTGGTCAATTAGACCGTCTGAATTGAGACCATAGCATCTCAAAATGTGCCGTAAACCGATCAAGCAATCGTCGTTCGTTGGTGATGACGACATTTTCGTTGTTCATCGACTGTGCACTGCGAGTCCAGTTATAACTACCGTTAATCAGCAAGGCCCGGTCGAAAATAGCGAACTTGTTGTGCATGTGTGCTTCGCCGTGGTCCATCACCACGGAAATCCCAGCCTCTTTCATCTGGACAATGTCGGCTCCGAGATCGAGTGATTTTTGATTGTCGGTGATGATCCGTAACTGCACCCCACGGTGATGCGCTCGCAAAATAGCATTCGTGATGCGGTCGTCAGTGATGGTGAAAACACACACATCGACTGATTGTCGCACCCCATCGAATAGACTAATTAATCGGGCGCAAACGTCGTCATCCGGAGTGAATAACGCTTCAGCCATTTGGCTAGTCGAACGTATTGGATACAACAATTTCATCACATCCTCCAACCAGCCGAGCATCGCCTGCTGGTTGGGCGTGAAATCGACCTCCCGAATAATTTCAAACGCCTTGGCACGGAAAGCCGCGATCTGTTGCTCCGTCATTCCGACCAATCGCGCAGCCAGTGCGACGCGCTCGGGTCCGCTAAGTTTGCGATCCTGAGCAGATTGGCGAAGCATCTTTTCCCATTCCTGCGGAGTCATCTCGGAGCCTCACGTGCTGTCAGATAGGCGAAAAGATCGAGCACTTGTTGCTCCGTCATGGCTTTGAGTTGCCCCTCAGGCATAATCGAAATCGGACTTGCCTGCAATTCGTCGATTCGCGACCGAGCTACTTTCGTCTCGCGGCCTTCAGGATCTTTCAGAGTGATCGTGGTTTTGTCCTGGCCGCTTATGATCCCCGTAAGCGTCTGGCCGTTGGTCGTTCGGACGATAAACGATAAATACTCTTCGCGAATGACCGCACTGGGGTCGATCACGTTTTCCAACCAATACATCACATTCGACCGCTCATAGCCGGTTAGTTCTGGTCCGACGTTACCACCTTGGCCGAATAGTTTGTGACACTTACCGCACTCGTTCTTGAAAACGACCGCCCCGGATAGAGCATTTCCTTTTCCCTTCTTGAGTACGGTCGCATATCGCAGCAACTCGGCTTGCTTTTGTTTGGTTGTTGTTCCACGAACACGCCCGAACCATTTACCAAACTCGTCGGCAATCTCCTTGTGCAATGCCAATTTTTGCACCACTTCCAAGGGCACAGACCGGCTGTCTATTCGCTTAGCGGCCACCTCGTCGAGCAGCATCTTCGCCCACGAAGGGCGACCTGCCAGCAACGACAACCCGTCGGACGATCGGGCCAACCCCAGAGCGATGACCTTTTGAGCAATCGCGTCATCACGGTAACGACCTAGCGCGGTCAAAGTTTCCGACCTAAGAGAAGGTGTCTTTTCCAGAACGGTCAACAGCGCCGGCACGGAGGATGGAAGCTCGATTTCACCAAGGATGCGCAAAACGGCTTGTCGGCTGGCCTTATCGGTACGATCGTTGATGAGCGAGTCCATCGCTTGCTTGACAGCGGGTTCGTGACCTAGTCGCAAACCAAGAGTTAAGCGTGCTTCGGTGCTTCCGCGATTCCAGGCCGCGAAAACGGCTTTGCGTAATTCCATCGGCACATCTTCCGCACCGCGACCGGAAAAACCTTTTTCCAGACCAGACAAGAGAGGGTCGGCTTTCGGCATAGCGTCGATGAGAGCAGCACAGGCCAAAAAGTTATCGCGTCCACCTGCCATCGCCCAGCGTTGCATGATCCGTTCGAGAATGAAACGCGCGACCATTGGGCGAGATCGCAATTCTTCTTCCGACAGCATCCGAACCATCTCCGTTCGCGCCGACTCGGCCTTTGCTTCGACAGCCCACCATGTCAATAACGGGATGTGACTATCTGAGACATCAAGATCTTGTTTCCACAAGCCACGCAGTATGGCCAATGCGGCGATATCGGGCAGCCGCTTGGCCGAACTCGCTAGTTGACTTCGTACTTCCGCGTCACGTTCCTCCATTGCTCGACGTGCTAGACCCTCGGCAACGGCTGCGGATGCTCCGCGTGTGTCTCCAGCCAAACGTACTGCCCAACGGCGTACATGCGGATTGATGTGATCAAGGGCAATTAATGTCGTTTTATCATCCAATCCTACTATTCGATGAATCGCCCACAAAGCCATCAACGCTCCGATCCCCGGCTTGGCCAATGCGGCGACAAGAGGAGTAGTGTCCGCCTTGCGATCAGCGAGCAAGCGGAGAGCTGTTTCACGCTCGTAGCGGCTATCGCTATCCAAAAATTCGACAAGTTGTTTGTTGGTGAACTTGGAAAAATCACGCGGCTTAACAGAGCCATGATTCATCGAAGCGATACGCCAAACGCGGCCGGTTGCCTTATCCCAATTGTCACGCGGATCGACGTGATTAATCCGCGGCTCGTAGAGATCGGCCACATACAAGGCCCCGTCCGGTCCTGCCTTGACATCTACTGGACGGAACCGTCCGTCGTCGGTAGTTACAAGAAACGATTCTTCAGTTGTACGGAAGGTACTTTTGTCGGCATGCAACTGAGTAACTTGTACTCGCTTTTGCAGAGGATTTACACCGACAATTCGATCTTTGAGTTCAGGAATCGTCCTTTCGCCATAGATGACGAAGTTATGCACTAAACGATCAGCGTTACCCTCATGTGGCATGTGGTCAAAGTAACCCAGGGCATAAGGATTGGTTAGCGGGCCGTGTTTACCCCAACCTTTGACATAGTAGCCGCCTTGCACATAATGCAAGCCACGGAACCGGCCCCAGTTCGTGCCGCTGTACGTTCGGCCGACATCGTCGAACGCCACGCCGAAGGTATTGCCTCCGCCTTCGGCAAAAATTTCAAAATGATGTTGTGTTGGGTGATACCGCCAAATGGCTTGCCCAAGAAAATCTGTGGTGGTCTTTTCCTTTTTGATCTCAACGCGAACCTTCGCGGTACAGGTACTTCCCTGGGCACCGTAAATCCACCCGTCCGGCCCCCAACATAAACTACTAGCGACGGCGTGAGTATCTTCCAGACCGAAGCCAGAAAGATGTACCACGGGTCGCGCCGGTTTATCGTCTTTGGTCGGATAAAACAACAAATATGGCGGATTCAGGATCCACACCCCACCGTCACCCGGTAAGGAAGCCGTCGCGATATTCAATCCATCGATAAAGGTTGTGATCTTATTGAAGCTACCATCTCCTTTAACATCCTCGTGAATAGTAACTCGATCACTTCCGGGGAAATGATCGGGGGGAGGAGACGGCACCTTATCGAATTTGGCACGAATGTACCGGTCGTACTCCACCACCTTCAAACCTGCCGGGAAAGGATACTGCCGGTATTGCGTCACCCACAAACGACCGCGTTCATCGAATGTCAGGTGTAAAGGTTGCTTTACAATAGGTTCTGCGGCAATCAAATCGACTTTCAAACCGTTGCGTGGCATGAACCGTTTTAGCGCTTCGTTCGCGGATAAGATCGGGGTCGTCACCATCGACGCCTTGAGGTTGCGTAACGCATCCTCCAAACCATCAGCCCCTTTGATAAAATCAGGTATTTCCTTCGCTCGCGGAGGAGGGGCCACGGCCAAAACAACGGAGGCGAGCAATCCCAATAATAGACCAACAGGATATTTCATCGCTTGGCCCACTTCAAATGCTTATGGAGAAAATCGTAGCTACCTTTGCCGTTAATCGTATGTGGCCCAACAAACCACTCAATCTCTGCACGATCACCGATCCCCAGCCGGGCCTGATATAGGTGCCGAACCTTGGCAAACTCGAAGCCGACATATTCATCCAAGCCCACACCGTCAAAGTGACCGCGCTCAACCATGAAAGGCCTTGGTGCGATCAGTGCTGCCATTTCGGCATAGTTGAAGGTGCTGCCGAGATCCCATTCAAAAATTTCGTATTCCAACGTCCAGATATAACTAAACGGGGCACGGGACGAGGCGTTCTTGAACACCCACTCATTGAAATCAGCCGAACAGATAGACAAGCAATAATTCTTAACCAATGGCGGAACCCGCATCGCCGTTTTACCACCATAGCTTAAACCGTAAAAGGCGATGCGTTCGCCATCGACATTCGGTAGCGTCTTGAGCCAATCGGTAATCTGTTGATGCTGCGGAACGATAACGCTAAAAAGTGTCTTTTTTATCGGATTACTCTTTCGCTGCAACGTGCGGAACTTGTCGCGGCCGATATACAGATTTTGCGGGGCGAACACAATGAATCCACGTTCTGCGAGTTTGGTAGCGAAAGCTTTGTAAGCATCGTAGCCTTTTTTCTCGTCGATGCAATCCTCGGGCCTACCTTCTAATCCATGCTGACAGACAACGACGGGGCGTTTCTCCCCCGGCTTTATATCTTTGGGCAGAATCAATAGACCGTAGGCAATCACATCGTCGAATACATCCAGCACGACCTGGTATATCGTAAATTTATCGGTTTCGCGGAACAACTTCGAGCGAGGATTGAAAGGCAATGGTTTTAGATCAAACCGACCAATAACCTCATTCGCAAAATAGTTGCGATACCATTCAACACTTCTCTCATATTTTTCGACGGATGACGTATCGAGTTTTTTCATAAACTCTCTACGCACGTAGGGCGACTCAGCCAGGGTTTGTTGATTGTGCCGATCGAGTTCATCAAACTGCCTTTTGCGACGCGCTTCGGAGTCAAAGTCTTTGACAACGGCTTCCGGGACATCTGCAGCAGGCGTCAAATCTCCTCCCGTGCTGACTGAGAAGAAAAAAGGAACCAGGGCTTCGGCCATCGTCTTTCGTCGAATCGGAAACTCGCGGCACAGCGGCGCAAAAGGTTGCAGAGCCGTGGCGTACCATTTTTCCAGTTCGTCGGGATTGTGCGGGCGAAGTGTAGCCGGTGCCCCCCCCTCGCTCGGAAGGGTGATCGTCGGGCCGGGAGTGTCGTCTAATACCACATCGCGCGGAAAACACATCTGGAGCAATTCGGCATCACCGAAATCCTCCAACAAGCCAAATACATTTCGATCGATGGGATGCTCCCACATCCGCTCGCGCGGCCCAAAGTGGCCACTCACTCCAACCACCTTGATGCGCTGGTCGATAGCCCCCGCGTATAGTGACAATAGACCTCCCTCGCCCCAACCTATCACTCCGATCTTCGTTTCTTTGTCTTTCGACATCCAGTCAACAATCGCAAACACTTTTTGCAATTCGTAGCCGATCAAATGTCGGCCCAACTCAAATGCACTTCGGTAGATGAACTCGCGGTCAGTCATCTTGGCCCGGCCATTGCGAGCCGCATAACGGCGCGGAATCAGTGTCGGCACCACGACCCGGCAGCCGCTCTCCGCCAATCGGCGGGCGTACTGCATCTCGGGTTTGACCCCAGGCACGAGGCCGCACAACTGCTCCGGCGTCACATCGGCGTCAGGGAGTGCGATCACGTGAGCCGTAGGCGTTTTTCTGCGGGGCATGAGTAGTAATCCTTCGCCGGTCACGTCCGCGAAGGCCTTCCACCGGATAGCGAAAATGTCGTAGTTATTGCCTTTGCCCACCAATGCTGGACGGTCGAGGCTAGCGATCAGTTCGGGCGTCGCAGCGGGACCACGAGTATCACGCACACCCAGAATCTGGGCTAATTTCTGTCGATTAGCCGTATGATCTGCATCCAGTCTGCCCCAGCGTTTGCCTCGTTCGACGGCAGCGCGATCCATTTGCTTAAGCAGGAACCGATCCACACCCGCAACGAGTTGCTCGGCGATGTCTCCCGTGAGCGTCAACGGATTGGTATCCGGCAACGTCTCGGGAGCCGCGAACAAAGCCAACAGGATCGGTAACATCGATCACCTCCCTTGGAGCCAACGACGCGAATGTCGCGTTGTTAGGATAAACCGCTGACCCACCAAGGACAATACTCGACTATTAGCGGTTAGAGAGAGAAGCCCCCCTCCCGCCGTAGCGATTCATTGGCGTGCCGGAACGAACTGACGGATCAGTACCGCCAACGGAAGCGAACGCAATTGCAAAACCATTCTCCCCCCGTTGGGAGCGGGCCCCAGATCGGCACGTTCAAACGCTTTCGTTGCCCATTCATGGGCGTCGGCAACACGTCCGCGTTCCAGGGCAATCCAACCCCTTAAGACCAGAATCACTCCCTGACGGTCCAACACGTCCAAGGCGTTCTGCTCTGCTAAACCCAGCCAGCCCTGCCATGACAACGGCCAAACGCCCTCTTGCACTGGGAAAGGTAAACCGATCCGCGTCAGATGATCGCCGGACATCGACGTGGCCGACCGCGCTGCTTGCAACAACGCCTGAGCCGTAGCCACGGGAACAATCCGTGCGCCGGATGAACTGGCCGAAGGCGAGAGCATATCGGCTAGAGCGGCATCGGCACTGTCGTAATCGCCAACCGTAGCGGCAATTTGAATACGAAACCAATC
This sequence comes from Planctomycetia bacterium, assembly GCA_009918525.1. Taxonomy (GTDB): domain Bacteria; phylum Planctomycetota; class Planctomycetia; order Gemmatales; family Gemmataceae; genus RGDT01. The sequence goes on along the minus strand of RGDT01000023.1, from coordinate 14,670 downwards.
GTAGGCCGATCCACCTAGAGGCGAGAAACCGAGCATACGAGGATCGAAACCGGGAGACGTTTCGGGATTCAAAAGACTGCGTGCCTCATCCACTTGGCCTAGTTCGAGCCGTAACTGGACCAAAAGTTGCAGCCCGGTCGTGCCATCGCGGTCCAAAGGTGCCGCTAATTCTTCTAGTTTAGCGCTGCTCAAGGCACGTATCGCCTCTTGGACCAATCCGCGTTCCAGTGCCTTGAGGGCCCGTCCAGCGGCAGGTAGACGGGCCGACTGCACAACGAATTCGTCACGACGGCGCTCGAGTTCGCGTTCCTGCGCCCGCAACCCTTTCTCGAACTCTTCGACGGCTTTACCAATCTGATCAGGCGGTGCGATCGGCATAAATCGCAATTCACGAGCGAGTTTAATGTAGGCGGTCGCCTGTTCATGATACAGATCGAGATAGTTCAAACCCTGCATCGTTTCCATCATCAGAAGGTGTATCAATTGACGTAACGGAGCAGAGGGTTCTCGTCGCAGCGCTTCGCGTAAAGCCCAGACCGTCTGAGAGCGTCGGAGGATGCCGACGAAGGGTAATCGGCCCTCGGTTCGGCTTCGTTCACGGGTATCTCGGGAGAGGAGCGATACCGCTTGCGCGAATGCGTGATAGCCCCGATAGTCGTGCGGATTCGTGCCGATTGCCTCACGGGCACTGCGCAAAGCCAGATAGGCCGACGCCGGCGGGCCTGAATCGAGCGCGGTCAAAAAGGCCGAACGCATTCCAAATCGCCACGGCACCCCAGCGACGCTCGCGATAGCCGGGCCGTTACTTGTACCAATCAACCCCCCAGCGACGATACTAAGAAAGAGTCGGTCATTCTCCTGACGCATCAAGTCGGAAACCGCGGCGTATCTCGACAAATGTTGAGTTGCCGTCCAAGCCGAAGCGGAAGTCGGCGGAACTTCGCCCGTTAAGGCGTCGAGGAAGGTCAACTGAATCGGCGTTGGGTCGCCCACAACCACGGCACTGGGACCGAATGCCGCCGCGTTGAAGTTGAAGATAGCCCGTGCATCGAGTGTCAATCGACTACCCACCTCGCGCCACGCGAATAGCGACGATCGTCCACCCAGGTAACAGGGTGTCCATTCGTCGGGCGAGCCGTAGAAACGGTTAAGCATCGGCCGATAAGCTTCGATGTTGTTGGCGTGGAAGACGACCCCAAATAATAAACGGTCGCGCATGATCCCACGCCAACCCGGTTCGGGCGGTTCTTGTCCGGGTTGACGATTGGGACGATCTTCGCCTTGGAGGGCACGGCGAGCGGCAAGATAATCCTGAACGACCTCTTCTGAATAAATGCCGATGCGATGATCCAGGAAACACCGCTCTCCCGGACAGAACCAGGCAAAATAGGCCACCACTTCAGGACCGATATTCAACCAGCGTTGATTAGGGGGAATAGCTCCTTGATCGCGTAGTTCCTTAACCCGCAAGGCGGCATCGCGCAATCCTTCATCAATCTCGATGCCGAAATCCAAGCGCCGCGCCGAGTGAGGCAACGCCTGTAACAACCCCGGCACGCTGAGGGTGCAGGCCGCGACAAGGAGGATGAACGAAAGGAAACGCCCGCCGAAAGCCCAGGCTCTCCACTCACGGCGTACGAAGGCCTCCGACCCGAAGAGTCGATCCGCTCCATCGAGAAAATTGAGTGCAGCAATCGGAGCAGCTAAGACGGCGAATAAAGGGATCATCCGATAGCCCAACAGACTTAGTCCGAGCAGGAGGACAAAGAGCAACGCGCGGGCCGAATGCAGGCGCGGAAACGCAAGGGCGAACGAAGCGACCCCCGCCGCCACCAGAACGAAATAGGCGATGCCTGCCGCACTCATGCCGACGTTGAGTTGGTAGTAAGTCGGCTCGAAAACAGAAAGATGCCAACCGCGAAACATTGGGTCCCTGGCCAGTTCCACCGCTGCGGTAGTACGGAGTAACTCAGGAGGCAAAGCGGTAAACGCCATGACATGATACGGGTTAACGATACAGGCCATAACGCTCGCAGCAAATACCAAGCCAAGTTTGGACACCTCCTTACCCCCCTGAAGCGTTTCCCCGACGGCAAATAGCAACACCGTCAACGGCCCCAGGAAAAACCAGGCGTCGCAGTTTACCCAAACCATGCAAAGAAGGGGCACGAACCACACGCGCCGTGATCCCACCTCGTGCCGAGTGAGCAACAGGAACACCAATGCGAGAAAAAGGAGGGAGAAAAGGATCGGCGAAAGTAGTAGCCGCGGACTCATCACAAGCACACCGAGCGCAACACACATGACCGTTATCCAGTCGCGTTCACCAGGTTTTTTCCCGGCCATCACCATTAGGAAGGTGGTCATAACCACGAGCAACGCCTTCAGAACGATTAAGCCAACGCCATTGGGTCCGGTAAGCTCGTACAATGCGAATAATTGAAGGCTATAGAACCAGGTAGGATTAACCCATTCCCGCGCGGTAAAGGTGAAAGGGTCCTGCCCAAACGGATAAGCCCCCTGAGCTACAAGTCGTCCCGTGGCCAAGTGTAACAATACGTCAGAGTTAGCTGCCTTGAACGACGCAACCAGGAACGCGAAGATCATCAAGGCCAAAATAAGGAGTTTATCGAACGGCCAAAGCCGACGAATCATCGCCGTCGGGTCAGGAGCAGGGGGCGTTGTAATGGGAGAGAGCGGGATGCGCTCGTCGGCGGAGGGCATGACCGATTGGGTTGATGGCTGCATGAACATACCCCAGGAAATAACCATGTTATACGAAACGGCTGGCTTGCCGCCTGAATGAGCCGGACATTCGCCTCGTCTATCCTTCGTAGCGGCTGGCTCTGGTGTTCGCGCCAAGTCTGCTTACAATGCCTTCGACGAGAAGACTCGCCCGCCCCAATATGGAAGAGGAGAGCGTCGATGCGTCTTACCCGACTCTGGCCCGTTGTGTTAGTGATATTACCTGCTATTGCCTTGCTGCCGTTCTTTTGGCTGAACACGACGCAGCGGGTTTCTGCTCAGCGAGCCGTCAAGGCTCCCGATTTCGACGGTGCGGCTGGTTGGCTTAACACCGCCGGACCGCTCAAGATGTCCGATCTGAAGGGCAAGATCGTCGTTCTAGACTTCTGGACCCTTTGCTGCATCAACTGCATTCATGTTCTGCCCGACTTGGACAAACTGGAGAAGAAATACCCAAACGAACTCGTTGTCATTGGTGTTCATACCCCAAAATTCGATAGCGAAAAAAGCAACGAAAGCATTCGCAAGGCTATCCTTCGCTATGAGATCAGTCATCCCGTCGTCAACGATGCCAATCGGCGCATTTGGGCAGCGTTCGGCTCGCGAGCCTGGCCGACGATTGGTATTGTCGATCCCGAAGGTAATCTCGTTTACATGGATTCCGGTGAAGGACAGTACGCCGAACTCGACCGCGAAATTCAACGGTTGATCAAGATTCACAAAGAAAAGAAAACGCTGAACACTCGACCAATGAAATTCGAGTTGGCCCGCGCCAGCGAAGGTGGCAGTCCCTTATTCTTCCCCGGCAAGGTTTCTGTGGACCTTGAAGGCAAACGCATTTTCATCGCAGATAGCACTCACCACCGTATCGTGATAACCGACCTCGACGGCAAAAAAATTGCTATCGCCGGCATGGGTGAAGCCGGAACAAAGGATGGATCGTTTGCGACTGCACAATTCAACGACCCGCAAGGCATGGCGTTCAAAGACGGTATCCTCTACGTCTCTGACCGTAAAAACCACCTTATCCGGGCCTTGGACCTTAAAAAAGAGACGGTCACCACCGTAGCCGGTAATGGCGAACAGGGACGTGATCGCGACGGCGACGGCCCTGCTTTACGAGTAGGGTTAAATAGCCCCTGGGACTTGCTGATCCAGGGCGACCGGATGTTCGTCGCCATGGCCGGGCACCACCAAATCTGGATCATGGACTTGAAAAAAGGCACTATTGCCGCGTATGCGGGTGATGGCGGTGAAGACTTGGTTGACGGCACGCTATCCCGATCGCGTTTTGCCCAGCCAAGCGGTCTGACGACGGATGGTCGGACGCTCTATGTGGCAGACAGCGAGACATCCAGCGTGCGAGCCGTGCCGATGACAGGCCGAGGTGAGGTGCGGACCATCGTGGGCGAAGACTTGTTTTACTTTGGCGACCAGGACGGTGTCGGGCGGGCGGTCAAGCTGCAACACGCTTTGGGCGTGGCCTATCACGACGGGTTAATCTACGTCGCTGATACGTACAACAGTAAAATCAAAACACTCGACCCCATCACGAAAACAGCCAAAACTTATTTGGGTGGCGAGGCTGCCGGGTGGCTGGCAACACCGCTATTCAACGAGCCGGGCGGATTGTGCATCGCCGGGGGGAAGATTTACATCGCGGACACCAATGCACATCGTATTCGGATCGTCGATCTGAAAACGAAAGCTGTCTCCACGCTCAAGCTAACAGGCGTGGAAGCACCAAAGCTGACCGCGAAGGAGTGACCATCATGACTGCCGTCGTACTGTTTCTCTTGGCTGGTTTTCAGTTCGACTTGCCCGGCGAGAAGCACGTCACGTTGACGATTGCCGCCGAACCGGTTGATCCCTTCGATGTAGGCAATTCGCCGAGCGGAAAATTAACCGTTCGTCGCGGCGAAACCTTCTTCGTCGTGCTCAAGGGAACTCCGCAAGCCGGCTGGTATACTTACCCGGCTACCAAACACGCCAAGGAGCAGCCCGACGGCCAACTTGCCAAGTTCACCATCAAGGGCGATTATGTCGTACCGCTCTGGCCCCTCCGCGAGACGGAGCCGGAGTGGAAAGACACTGGTATCGGTTGGCATTTACAGCACAAAAAGCCTTTCATCTGGACACAAGAAGTGTTCGTCAAACCAGATGCCCCCGCAGGAAAAGTCCTGACGCTTACCTATGAACTCGATCTTCAGGTGTGTAAAGACTCGTGCATTCAGGAACACCAGTCGCTCACGCTAGAGGTGACCGTCCGTCCCGATCCCCCGCGTTCCCCAGAGGCCCAGAAGTAGTGACACATCCTAGCGAGATGAAAACAACCCAACCTTCGAATCCGGCTAATGTCCCCCCCACTGTACCATCGGGCGACTCGTCGTGGTGGTTGTTCCAGACGCCGCTCGTTCGGGCGATCCTCAGTGGGTTCGTGTCCCTTCTGACCCCTTGCGTGTTCCCCATGATCCCCATCACGGTCAGCTATTTCATCAAACAAGGCGAAGCCAAAAAAGGCAGCCCCGTTTTGATGGCTCTCGTGTATAGCGGCACCATCACCCTCGTCCTTGTCGCGGGCGGGTTGGCCCTTATGCAAGTTTTGACGGCCGTCATCAACCACCCGTTGACCAATTTCGTTCTCGCCTTCTTATTCGGATTCTTCGCGTTGAGTCTGCTCGGCTGGTACGACATCACGCTACCCTCCTGGCTTCAAGACGCTACGGCTTCGGGAGAGAATCAAGGTGGTTTGATGGGCGTCTTCTTCATGGCTCTGACGTTCAGCATCATAAGTTTCGCCTGTGTCGGCCCCGTCTATGGCAGTTTCCTGTCTCTGGAAGCGGCAGGACAGTCGAGCTACGTAACGAAGGTTGCTGCCGTCGTGGCTTTTAGTGCTGCGTTCGCTTCACCGTTTTTTCTGCTGGCGTTATTCCCGACCATGCTCCGCCAGATGCCGCGAGCTGGTTCGTGGATGAACTCTGTCAAAGTGGTCATGGGCTTTATGGAGTTGGCCGCCGCCGTGAAGTTCCTGCGATCGGGTGAATTGGGATGGCTCGGAGCGGGTGACATCTTCAGTTATCCGTTGTGTATGGCGTTGTATGTTGCCTTGTGCGTAGCCTGTGGTCTGTATCTGCTGGGTGTCTACCGTTTGCCGCACGATCACGAAACGCCCGAATCCATCTCCGTTCCGCGTCTGTTGTTCGCATTGACATTCCTTGGCCTGGGTCTCTATTTAACACCAGGATTGTTCACCCTCGACGCTGAAGAAGTACCGCGTAAGGGAGCATTGTTCGCGGCTGTGGACAGCTTCCTCTTAGACGAACCGGGCGCAAAGTCCTCCGCGAAAAAGAATTCTTTGGAAGATCAACCCTGGCTGTCATCCCTCGATGAGGCCCTTTCCCGAGCAAGGGCCGAAAACAAGCTGGTTTTCCTCGATTTCACCGGCGTGCTTTGCACGAACTGCAAGCTCAACGAGCGAAAAATCTTTACCCGCCCCGATGTCAAAGCCGCCTTCGCGAAGCATGTTCTTCTAAAGCTCTATGCTGACACCCTTCCAGCTGGATTAAAGCAGTCGCCGGACGTGGCCGGGGCCAAGAGATTGCGCACGGAAATTTTTCAGAGCGAATCGTTGCCGTTGTATGCTCTGTTGCGTCCAAAAGAGGAAGGGTTCGACGTGGTGGGTAAATACGGCATGATAAAGGGAATTATCGATACGGGCGATGTACCGGAGTTCCTGGCGTTTCTCGACAGCAAATAAAGACCATCTACCGAGACGACCGCTATAACCGGACGTCTCTACCGTTTTACGGCATCAAAACCGACGCCAATGCTGCGTTCATCAACGTAGCTAAAAAGCCGGCGAATAACGCCATTCCGCCCAGTCGTGCTAGGTCGGCGCGTCGAGTGGGAGCCATCGCGCCGATGCCTCCCAACTGAATACCAATCGATGAAAAATTGGCGAAGCCCGTCAGAGCAAACGTAGACAACACCAGTGACCGCTCGGACACGGTTCCGCGATATTCGCCCGTCAGCTTGACATACGCCACGAACTCGTTGGCCACCAATTTTGTCCCCAATAGATCACCCACCGCCCACAAATCCGCTCGTTCGACGCCCATCACGTAGGCGACAGGGGCAAATACTCCACCGAAAATCTGCCGTAGTCCGATGGCTGTCTCCGCCCCCAACCGAAGCGAAAGCCATTGCACACCCGCGTCAAGCATCGCCAATAAAGCTAAGAAAGCTATCAGCATCGCCGCGATATTGAGCGCGAGCGACAGCCCCTCCGACGCCCCCGCTGACGCCGCGTCAATAGCGTTTCGATGAGAGCGAGAGAGAGACTCCCCTCTAACCCCAGAATCGCGGGACGACTTGCCTTGTTCGTCCACCGTTCCAAACGTTTCGGGTTGGTCTGTCTCCGGCAGCAGCAGCTTGGCCAAATAAAGCCCACATGGCGCAGCCATGACACTTGTTGCTAGGATGCCGACCGGATCCGCTCCCATCTGGATATAAACAGCCATGACGCCACCGCTAATCGTAGCCATCCCACCAACCATAAGAGCCAACAATTCCGAATCGGTCATCCGAGAAACGTAGGGTTTGACAATGAGCGGGGCCTCCGTCTGGCCCATGAACACGTTGGCCACCGCCGAGAGTGTCTCGGCCCCACTCGTATGCATCAGGTAACGCATGACGAAAGCGAACAAACGTACCACGGCCTGCAGGACACCGAAGTGGTAAAGAAGCGTAAAAAACGACGAGACAAAAATAATGGTTGGCAGTGCAGAGAATGCAAACACAAACCCATTCTCCGGGCCGAGAGCCTTTCGTAAAACGTCGCCATTGGCTAACGCTCCAAACACGAACCGCGCCCCCTCGTTCGAGAATCCAAGAAACGCCTCGACACCCTTGCCGATTATCGCAAACAGTTCAAATCCGATACGGGACCGCAGGACGAACAGCGCCATTGCCACTTGTAACAAGACTCCAAAAACAATCGTCCGCCAGTTCACCGCCCGGAGATTAACCGATAGCGACGCCGCCAGCCCGAAGAAGCAGAACAGCCCGAGAAGCGCCCGGCCTCGCGGACCGATAATATCTTCCAGCAACCACGCGCTTAAGCCTAGGATCAGCACAACACCAAAGATGGCCAAACGCCACGTTAACGGCGTCGGCGGTTGCTCCACCTTCGAGCTAAGAGGATTCGCATCCCCCGCTTGCCTGGTCGGCATATCCCCATCTCGCCGTGGTGGGGCAGGAGGAAGACTCGTTTGTTGAATATGGTTGTCCATGCTAACCCAGTCTTTCGAGTATCAACGATATCACCGGATTTGGGAGCTAAATATTTGACGAGAACTTCTAATGCCGCCCCAAGTCGCGGCTCATGTCGAAACAGAAGCTCTAGAAGGCCATCACCTGTTTTGACACGCTCGCCGGGTCGAGCAAGGACGACGGCCCCGACCGCATGATCAACCGCGTCTTCAGCGCGATCCCTGCCTCCCCCCAACCGCACGATCGCTCGTCCGACGGCTTCCGCTTTCCATCCCTGAAAAATCCCGGCCCGTTCTGCCCGAATAATGTGCCGCGAGGTCGCCAGCGGTAAGCGTGTTGGATCATCCACAACTCGCGGATCGCCCCCCTGGGCTTCTATCATACGACGAAATGTCTCAAGCCCTTGGCCACCAACTAATGCTGCTTCCACCCGTTGACGAGCGTTGTCGAATCCGGCCAGCATTACAAGCCGCGCGGCAAAATCCAGCGATAGTTCCCTCACGTCGCTCGGACCGCCTCCTCTGAGTACCTCGATACATTCGGCTACTTCTACCGCGTTTCCACAGGCACGGCCCAAGGGTTGCTCCATGGCCGTCAACACGGCTTCTGTACGTACACCTTGGGATTTACCGATGGCGATCATCATCCGCGCCAGGGTGCGAGCGTCGTCGGCCGTCTTCATGAACGCCCCGTCGCCAACTTTCACATCCAATACCAGCCCACCCACCCCCTCGGCCAGTTTTTTGCTCATGATTGACGCGCTGATGAGTGGAACCGACTCCACCGTCGCTGTTACGTCACGCAGAGCGTACAGGATTTTGTCGGCCGGTGCGATGGTTTTGGTCTGGCCGATCATGAAGCAGCCGATCCGTTTAAGCACCTCGCGAGCTTCGTCCACCGACAGGCCGATACGGAACCCAGGAATCGATTCGAGTTTGTCCAGTGTTCCGCCCGTGTGCCCCAGTCCTCGACCGGACATTTTGGGTACCACTGCCCCACATGCAGCCGCAAGTGGGGTGAGAATCAGCGAAAGTTTATCGCCGACACCGCCAGTGGAATGTTTCCCCACTGCACGCGGTGCGAGGTCACCCCAGTCGAGTGTTTCGCCGCTAAAAACCATCGCCCTTGTTAAAACCGCTGTCTCTTCAGCATTCATTCCACGTAGCAAAATAGCCATTAACATGGCGGCCAGTTGGTAGTCAGGCCACGAGCGTGAAGTCGCCCCCTGGACGAACGCGGTTATCTCGTCGGCCCCCAAAATGTGGCCGTCTCGCTTCCGGCGGATCAGGTCAACGGCTCGCATGATAATTACTCGCGGACAAGATGAGCGGTTTGCCGTACTCTTACGCACAAAGACGCTCAACGGCTATGAGGGACTCGAGATGAGAATTATATTATTCGTTCTGATGGCAGGTTGCGCCCTGGCTGCAGAAGTGCCTGGCGGACGAAAGACGATTACGGTGACGGATGAGGCACGAAGAATTCACGCGGAGGCATTGGTAGTCGATGGCCACAACGATCTCCCCTGGCAGTTTCGCCAAGCGAAGGACATGGACTTCCGTGTCATCGACCTACGCAAGCCCCAAAAGCAACTACACACCGATCTAGCCCGACTCCGGGTTGGGAACGTCGGTTGTCAGTTTTGGTCGGCGTACGTGCCGTCATCCACCGACAAGAAACGCACAGCGATCAAGCAAACGATGGAACAGATTGACATCATCCATCGGCTGATCGACCGCTACCCCGACGCATTCGAGATGGCGGCCACGTCAGAGGACATATTGCGCATCCGCAAGGCGGGGAAGATCGCATCGTTAATCGGTGTCGAAGGTGGGCATAGCATCGACTCATCAATAGGCGTGTTGCGAGTTTACTATCGACTGGGAGTGCGTTACATGACGCTAACGCACAGCGAAAGCCTCGAATGGGCTGACAGCGCGACCGACAAACCGCGTTGTGCCGGACTGTCGAAGTTCGGAGAAGCGGTGGTTGGGGAGATGAACCGATTAGGAATGCTAGTGGATATCTCGCACGTATCAGCGGAATGTATGCGAAAAGTATTGAAAGTGACCAAGGCTCCCGTGATCGCGTCGCACTCATCGGCGTATGCCCTGGCTGACCATCCACGAAACGTACCGGATGATGTATTAAAGCTGGTCAAAGCCAACGGTGGGGTGATTATGGTAAACTTCTACAGCGGTTTCATCACACCGGAGGGAGCACGGGCGACGAAGCGGTCAATGGAAATGGTCCGTAAATTACGAGCCGAATATACGGACGAGGCCGCGTTCCAGTCGGCGATGCAGGCGTATCGCAAGGAGAATCCCTTCCCAGCAGGTAGCATTCATGACGTGATTGCCCACATTGAGCACATAGCGAAAGTGGCAGGGATCGATCACGTCGGTATCGGTTCGGATTTTGACGGTATCGAAGTGGTGCCGAACCAGTTGGAAGATGTTGCGACCTATCCACGAATCACGCAAGGGTTACTCGACAAAGGGTATAACCGCGAACAGATTCACAAGATACTGGGAGGAAATGCTTTGCGTGTTCTGCGTGAAGCAGAGAAAGTGGCGAGCTCTTTGCGCTAGTTCACCAATCGCACATCCGGCTTGCCCCGGTTCGCCCAAATATGTTATGAGCTTTTATGCACCGGGGACGTGCTGCGCTGTCTTGTTTCTCTTGGTGAGCGGACTGGGGAGCAGATTGACACATGAAGTATTTTCTTCGCTCTCTTGCTTACGCGTGGTCCTACCGTCATCGTCTAACGATTTCGCTGCTGTGTGCTTTGTTCGCGGCCTTCCTTTGGGGTGCCAACTTCACCGCGATCTATCCGATCTTAAAACTGCTGCACAGCAACCAAACACTCCATCAATGGGTTGAAACTTGTATCGCCCAAACCCAGGCCGAAATCGACCAGTGGAGTGAAAAAGTTGACAACGTGGCCGAACGTGAGAAAAAACTAGGACAGCTCGAACCAGGTCGAGCGACCGACCGTCACATGAGACAGGCAGCCCATGAAGGTTTGCGATTAGAAAACAAACTCGCGGCGGCTCGCTTGCGTTTGTATTGGTATCAGATTGCCAAACAATATATTGCCGGCTTTTTGCCGAATGATGCCTTTGCGGCACTGGCCTGCATTCTCGGTTTGTTGATCGCTGGGATTATCATCAAATGCTTTTTTGAATTTGTGCAGGAATCAATTATTGGCAGTGTAGTTAATTACACTGTATGCGACCTGCGCAATGAATTTTTTCGCAAAGTGATCCACTACGATGTCGCTCAGTTCAAACAAAAAGGAACCAGCACCACCGAACTCATGGCCCGCTTCACCTCCGACATGGAAGCAGTCGGGACCGGCTTAAAGCTGGTGTTCGGCAAAGTAATCGCTGAACCATTGCGTGTGGTTTCTTGCGTTATCATTGCGTGTATGATCAGCTGGCAACTGACAGCCTTTTTCTTGATTTTAGTGCCGATCGCGGTCCTAATCATTCATCAGGTCGCGCGGATCATGAAAAAAGCCACCCGTCGCGTTCTTGAGCAAATGTCGAGTATCTACAAGATTTTGCAAGAGTCATTCGGCAATATTCGAGCGGTCAAAGGATTTACCCGCGAAGCCCGTGAGCGCCGGCGATTTCTCGAAGCGACGCGCGACTATCACCAACGAGCAACCCGTGTCGTGTTCATTGAAGCACTTTGCGACCCAATCATCGAAACGCTCGGGCTGACTGCCGTCGCCCTCGCTTTGTTGGCGGGGTCCTACTTGGTACTGACACGCAGTACCATGTTGTTCGGTATGCAAATGACCTCGCAGCCCATGGACCCAGAAACCCTTCTTCAACTCTACATTCTGCTCGCGGCTACCGCCGACCCCGTGCGTAAACTATCGAGTGTCTTTACCCGTTTACAATCGGCGGAAGCGGCTTCGCAACGTGTCTTCGAGTGTATCGACCGGCAACCAGCTATTTTGCCGAATGCCGACGGCCCACGAATCGAGCGACCGACGTGGTTACCGCTTCGCGGTAAATCGGAAGGACCGACGAAGGTGCCGCTGGAGCCTCGTCCTCTCATCGAGTTTCGACATGTATGTTTCTCGTATGAAAAGGATGAGCCGGCTCTATTAGACATTAACTTCGGCGTGAGAGCTGGAGAGACAATCGCCCTTGTCGGTCCAAACGGCTGCGGGAAAAGCACACTCGTCGGGCTTCTCCCCCGTTTCTATGACCCCGATCATGGTAGTATTCTCATCGACGGGAAAGATCTACGCAAAGTCAATCTACGGACCCTACGACAACAGGTGTGCTTGGTTACCCAAGATGCGTTGTTGTTTGATGACACGATTTTCAACAACATTGCTTATGGTTGTCCTGGTGCGACATTAGAACAAGTCGAGCGAGCGGCCAAACTCGCCATGGCTCACGATTTTATTCAACGCACCCCAAAAGGCTACCAAACGTCGATCGGCGAAATCGCCCGCGTTTCCGGTGGCGAGCGTCAGCGCTTGGCCCTGGCTCGTGCGATCCTACGCGACCCAAGCATTCTTGTTCTCGACGAATTCACCAGTGCCGCTGACGCCGAGAAGGAAGTAGACATACACCGAGCACTAAAAGAGTTCAAACAAGGTCGCACACTATTTATTATCACACATCGGATGCACTCGCTGGAAATCGCCGACCGTATCGTCGTCCTCGATAGCGGGCGGGTCGTGGCTGTAGGCACCCACGCGGAATTGATAGCCAGTTGCCCGACCTATCAGCGACTCGTCGAGGCTCACGGTAAGCGACTAGCCGCATGAGATTTGCGTCACTGGCAATTCTGTTCGCCGCTGCCTGGCTATTACTCGCGGGGCTGGGTGACCGTGAGCTCTATTCGTCGCACGAAGCACGCGCTGCGATGAATGCTGTTAGCTTGTTGGAAGGGGAACCGCTCCCGCGATTGTTCGACGGTACACGAGATCTGCAAAAACCGGCGTTGTACTATGTCCTCGTCGCTTTGGCCGGCTGGGTCTGCGGTGGCGTAGATGGTTGGGCGGTTAGGCTTCCCTCTGCGTTATCAGCTTTTGGTATCGTCGGCCTGTTGTTGGCATTTGGCTGGCGGATGAAACGCCCCTTGATCGGACTATTCGCGGCCGTTGTACTGATCGCGACGGTCCATTTTCCCTGGTTGGCGCGAATCGGACGGATCGACATGCCGCTGGCCTTCTGCGTGAGCGCGGCCGGCATTTCATTTCTGCTGGCGTTGCGCGGCGAACGAAGTTGGTTATGGTTAGCCTATCCGGCCTGCGCGGCGGGGGTACTTCTTAAAGGACCGATTGGGTTAGTCCTACCTGTTACGATTGTCGCAGCTTTGCTTCTGGCAGAAGGTCGTTGGCCCGCGATATGGGAAAGCCGCCCCTGGGTATCTTTATTGAGCGAGCTATCGGTGATACCAGGTTTGACGTTTGTGATCGGAGTAACGCTGCCATTGTTTGTATGGATGCAGTACGCCAGCGATGGTCAGTTTTTTCACGAATTTTTCTGGCTGCACAATGTTCAACGCGGACTTGGAGGTTCGCGACTGCGATCGCATCCTTGGTGGTTGTACGGGCCATACCTTTTGTTGTATCTCATGCCCGCGACTCCTTTAATTTTTTGGGGTTTGTTCAGCCCAGCGCGACGTGACTCCTTGGCACGCGCCGGACTGGCCTGGTTGGTCGGCGTGGTCATCGTACTGTCTGCCGCCAAGTTCAAACGGGCCGACTACCTCTTGCCTGCTTATCCCGGTGCGGCCTTATTTCTTGGCTGCATCATGGAACACTGGTCGAGAGGTCGGCCCCGTCTGGTGATTGGCGGCGCTGTTCTGGCTACGCTTGGTTCTATGCTCGGGTGGGGCGTGTATTTGTATGTCCATTTGCCGATGGATGCGGCCTATAGGGACTACAGACCGATCGCAGCCTTAATACGTCAGCAGGATAAAGAAGAGATACTATTCTTTCGGGCTGAAGCGCACGCCCTGCTCTATCGGATTGGTCGTCCCGCTCGCGTACTGATTGACTGGGACGAGTTGAAGAACACCGTGCAAAAGACTAGGCTGGTAGTGGTGCCTACGAAACTGCTAGACGAAATCCATCGTAATTGGTCGGAAGTGACCATCGAAACCGTCAGCAGCACCGAGCATCTAGCGGGCGGCAGTCACGAACGCCCACTTGTAGTGTTGCGCGTTTCGCCCAAACCGCGTTGACTCGACTCTGCGGCTATCGATAAAAATAAGTTGGAGTAAACGCCTGTGCCTCAGCCTCCTACCCTTCCATTGGTATCGGGACAACCTCTTGGAGTTTTGTTACTAGCACCACCGCTGGCCGACAACGACTTGTGCCGAGCATGGCTCGACTGGCTTGATGCCCGTCCCAACGAATATGAACTACTCATTGTGTATGATGGCCCGCCGTCAACTTCTCTGACGCTGACACATCCGCGATTACGAATACTGTGCCTCGATAAGCCGCAAGGCGTTGGCCGCGCCTTGCAAGCGGGACTCGCCGCGCTGTCGCAACCGCTGTTCGAGGCCCAGTTTGTGTCATCGCCGGCGCAGGCACCGGAAAAACTCGAGCTATCACTCATCGCCTTGCATATGCAGTTGATATCGGAGTAGTCGATCCGCAAAGAATTCTCGCGC
>RGDT01000220.1 GCA_009918525.1 Planctomycetia bacterium | reverse complement strand
CACAAACGCACTCTTCCAACTCTACCGCCGCATGTTGTCCAGCGACACGGTCGCGGAGGACGCGAGAAAATTTCGCCTGCTGTGACAACAGCGATACGGCCATCAAGAGGCCGAGCAGTCCGAAGAAGAAGCCCAGTCCGACAAAAGGCCCAATAATTCGCCAGCGAGAGCTTGTCACGATTCTTCCCCACTGGTTATCCAACGGCCAGCGCGAGCGTCGAGAAACCAGGCCGATAAAGTTATTATAACCGATTGGAAAGATTCTGGCGTGAATCACGATGTGGCATCGGTTTTGCATCATGTGAGATCCATGACCACTATCTTAAACCTCCGCAACTCGCCGGCACAGGTAGCAAGTGTAACACTAAACGATGAAATCGAATCCGCTGCCCGGATTCTTCCGGAGCAAGGTCCGATCAATGTTTTCGTGTTCGAGAACACCTTGCAAGCTCTGGAGCACTTGCCTTTCCACGAGGCACTGCTACAAGGGGCGGATCGCTTCGGTCATCAGCCTTATCTTCCAGAAAACTTCTACCGGCACGAATTGAAACGTGGTCGTATTCGCATCGAGAAATTACGGCAAGTACTGCTAGACGAGCTGAGAACTGATGCGGATAAGATGGTAGATGGGCTGACCACCCGCCTTGAACTTCGCCTAGCGATGCTTCAATATCAACTTCTCCAGGGACCAGCCGCCGAATTGAATTGGTACATGGCCGAGACCGACGCCTTGAAGGGGGTTAGTCCGGAAACGTCGGGGGCGAATCGGCTTCTACTGATCTCCGAAACACGACGCTGGATGATGCGAGAGCTGCGCGGTCCGACCGCACCTGATTGGGCAGTACAACTCATCAAGCGATTCGGTGGCTCCACCGTGGAATCATGGCCGGAAGCCAAATGGGAGGCGTTTGCCCTCGAAGCCTTATGGTCGGTCTGCCTTGATGGTGTGCAGCATCTGCCCGCCTATTGTGCTCGGAAGCCTCGGACAATTCGACATGCCGAATTACTACGACAAGCAACCGGGACCGACGCCGATCTACCCGTGAATGAAATCTTGACAAGATTCACAGGTGCGTTTCTCGATCAGGGTCTATCGCGGTGGTCATTACCCGATCGTCAAAAAGGCTTCTTCCGCTCTTTCCTCCATCTCTACTCGCAACAAGCCGGTATGCTCGCCATACCTGAACTGTCGGCTGAATGCCGACGATTACTAGCAAACAACATTACACCGCTTGATTCTGCTGCCGAGTCGTTGCGGATGCTGGGTGTAGGCGACGAGGAGCGGCCCGAATTCTTGACCCAAACTTTACTACCATTACGCGGCTGGGCAAGCATGCTGCGGCAAATCGAGCAACGCGGCGACCGGGTCCCGCTTCCCGCTCCGGGAGGTAGTCTGGTCGAGTTCGTCGCCGTACGCCTGCTGCTGGACCGTCTCTCGGTAGCCGCCACGGCAAACGAGCTAGGGTACCACGTTCCACTGGATAAGCTACGTTGTGTCATTCGAGATCGGATGGCCCCCGATAGAGATTTTTTACCGGCAGCCAGAGCCTTTGTCGTCTTTCAACTCGCTCAGGTGCTTGGTTGGGTTCCCGCTCGCTTGGCGGCGTTAACGCCCACCGATTGGGAAACGCTGGTGCGCGAGATCGAGGCGTTCACCGCGACGGATCGCGAACGCGTCTTTCACAAAGCCTACGAACGTCGTTTTATGCGTCAGTCCCTCGATGCCTTAACGGCTCATCAACCCTCGCCGCCAACTCCGGTCGTCTCCTTTCAAGCAGTTTTTTGCATCGATGCTCGCGAGGAGTCGTTTCGTCGTCATCTGGAAGAAGTCTGCCCGTCGGTCCAGACACTCGGAGCCGCTGGCTTCTTCGGCGTGCCTATTTACTACAAAGGAGCGACCGACGCCCATTTCGCCACCCTTTGCCCTATCGTCGTACAACCTCGTCACTGGGTCATCGAAGAAGCCGTCCCTGAACAAGAACGCACTCATCGCCAGCGTGCGACGGCCCGTTGGCTCTGGGGTCGGACCTCGCATCTGTTCCACATCGCTGGACGTTCAACCGTTCCTGGGGCGGTGCTATCGGCATGTGTTGGACCATTAGCGATTTTGCCGATGATGTCGCGTGTGTTGTTTCCGCGCTGGACCGCTCGGATCGCCCATCTCGCGGGACGCTTTGCTGGTCCACCGCCGACTCGCTTGCGCTTGGAACGAACGCATCCCGAACCCGGTCCCCACGGCTCGCACGTAGGCTTCACCGTAGAAGAGATGGCCGGGATCGGAGAGCGCATGTTACGGGATATAGGACTGGTCGGAAGACTATCGCGTCTCGTTTTGTTTCTGGGTCATGGCTCCGAGTGTCTCAATAACCCACACGAATCCGCCTACCACTGCGGAGCCTGCTCGGGTAGCCCCGGAGGTCCCAACGCTCGCGCTTTGGCAATGATGCTCAACGATAAACGAGTTCGTACCCTGCTCGCTGGCCGAGGCGTACTCATCCCCGACACCACCCACTTCGTCGGCGGCTTGCACAACACAGCTACCGACGAAATCACCCTTTTCGACCTCTCCCGGGTTCCGGTCGGTCATGCCTCTGACCTGAGTGCCGCGACGAAGGCCCTCGACGAAGCTCGCGGGCGAAACGCTCACGAACGCTGTCGCCGTTTCCACTCCGCTCCGCTGGACCTCACGGCCGCTCAGGCTTTGAGACACGTTGAAGGTCGCGCTCAGGACATGGCCCAGACTCGCCCGGAGTACGGCAACGCTTCCAACGCCATGTGCATCGTTGGACGGCGTGAACGCACTCGCGGATTGTATCTCGATCGCCGTTCGTTCATGCACTCCTACGACCCAAGCACCGACGATGCAGACGGCACTATCCTTGGCCGTATACTCGGAGCGGTAGTTTTAGTTTGCAAAGGCATCAACCTACAGTATTTTTTCTCGGCACTCGATTCACGAGGTTGGGGCGCGGGGACAAAACTTCCCCACAACGTCACCTCGTTGCTCGGCGTCATGGACGGTGCCGCCAGCGACCTTCGTACTGGCTTGCCTTGGCAGGGGGTCGAATTGCACGAACCCATTCGCCTGCTGATGGCCATCGAAACGACGCCAGAAGTAATGCGGCGTATCATGGCACGCAACGAGGCGATACGTCGCTTGATCGTCAATGGATGGGTACAGCTAGCGTTGCTCGATCCCGAGTCTTCGCAAATTCTCATTTTTATTGATGGCGATTTCACCCATTACGAGCCGCAAGCAAAGACTCTTCCGAGTGCAGCCTCGTCAGCGGACTGGTATCGTGGTTGGCGAGAACATCTCGAATTTGCAAGAATAGGAACGGGAGCATGATGGATCCCGAAACATGGCTGTCGGCCCTAGGAATTATCGCCTTAGTGGCTCCCGCAGTGTTGGTGCTGATTCTCGGCACGCTGGCCGTCTTCGACGCGCCGCCGAGCGAACGAATGACGACCCGTATCGTGCAAACGCTCATCGGTACCTCGTTATTGGCATTGATTGGTGCGACAGGGTTACTGCTGGGGATGGATCTACCGCGTCTGTCGATCAAGCTCGTTGACTGGGTATCGCTGGAAAGGGTCCATTACCATTTTGCGGTGAAGATCGTTCTGGACCATTTGTCCCTGCCTTTCGCGTTGCTTTCTTTGGTGTTGTGCGTGACCATCGGCTCCTTCGCCACGCGTTACATGCACCGCGATCCCGGTTTCTTCCGTTTCTTTTTGCTATACAGCGTCTTCGTCCTGGGAATGGTCACTGCTTCGTTGGCTGACACCATCGAGACGCTATTCTTCGGCTGGGAACTGGTCGGCTTGTCCTCGGCTCTGCTGATCGGCTTTTTTCAAGATCGACCCGCGCCGGCTCGTAATGGTTTGTGGGTCTGGATCGTTTACCGCGTCGCTGATGCGGCCCTGCTTCTGGCTGCCGTTGTTATGCACCACATGACCGGCGAAGGAGACTTCGACCACTTGCTCGGCGAAGAAGCCTGGCCAATGGGCGTTACGAATCTTGACGAATACCAGGCGTTGTTCGTGGGGGTATTGTTACTGATTGCTGCCGCTGGAAAATCGGCCTTGATACCATTTTCGGGCTGGTTGCCGCGAGCAATGGAAGGGCCAACGCCATCTAGTGCGGTTTTTTACGGGGCATTGTCGGTCCATCTTGGCGCATTCCTCTTATTGCGAATGTCCCCGCTTCTAAACGCTTCCTTGCCGTTGGCGATGCTCACGGTAATACTGGGACTGGCGACGGTAGCCTTGTCTAGTCTCTCAGCCAGTGTGCAGACAGATATCAAATCTGCTCTCGCCTATTCCTCCCTGGCTCAGGTAGGATTGATCGTCGCGGAGATCGGATTAGGTTTCCGATGGTTGCCACTCGTGCATCTAGTCGGCCATGCCAGCTTGCGGACGCTACAATTCCTTCGGGCCCCGACGCTTTTACAAGATTATCACCGACTAGAGAACGCGGTGGGAGGTCGGCTCTCGGGACCGATCAGCGGACTGATACCTGCCCGTGCTCAAGCCTGGCTTTATCGTTTCGCTCTGGAACGTGGTTCCCTTGATGTCATACTCTGGCAAAAAGTGGTTCGGCCTATCACGTCCGCTTTTGAGGCATTGGATCGGCTGGACCGTCGCTGGTCCAATCTTTCAGAGCCGGAAGCTTTAGCGACGGTCGCGAACACCCAAGAGGAAGAGGATCGGACGTGAACTTCTCCGACTGTCCATGGTTGGAGTGGGCATTGCTCACCAGTATACTTGGGTTCATTGTTGTGTGGTTCGTCCGCGCCTCAATGCCCTGGGCGGTCGCTGCCTGCGCCGCTACTCTACTTCTAACCTTTTTTGAATGGCTGTGCCATCAAGCAGACTGGGTGCAAACTCCCGGCACACGGCAGGTGACCTGGTTGGCGGTTGACACTTTCAGTGCGCCGTTGTTACCGCTTGTCGCCCTGCTCCACCTTCTGACCGCCTTAGCTACACCCACCAGCGTGGGTACGCGAGGTTTCTTCGCACGTCTCATGGCCTCGCTCGCTTTTCAGCTAGCCACCTTTGGCTGTAACGAGCCATGGTTGCTCATCCTGTTCCTGGCGGTCGGCACCCTACCCCCGCTAATGGAATTGCTTGCAAGACAACGAGATTTACCCCTCGAACCGCTTCGATGGCTCCATTCGCGATCCTTTGCGATTCACATGGCGCTGTTTATCTTCCTTCTGGCGACAGGTTATGCCGTCGTCCAGGCGGGGCGACCGATTATCGGTGGGGCAATGTTGTTGACCGCGATCCTCATTCGCTGCGGCACGGTCCCGGTCCACACGTGGGTTAGCATCTTATTTGAATCGGGGCGATACGGTACCGCGATTTTGTTCATCGCGCCGTTGGTGGGAGTTTATGCCGCGGTGCGATTGGTCCTACCCACCGCCGATCTTTTCGTCTTACGCGGATTGGGCGCTTTTTCGCTGCTGACCGCTATCGCCTCGGCCGGGCTAGCGGTCGTACAGCGCGATACACGGCGTATGTTCGCCCATCTGCTGTTGAGCTATTCCACATTGATATTGATCGGCCTGGAGATCCGCTCCGAAGTGGGGCTAACCGGAGCATTTGCGTTATGGGTTTCGGTCTCGTTGTCGCTTACGGGATTGGGCTTAGTGTTACAAGCTGTCGAAGCCCGATTCGGAAGGTTGACCCTTGGCGAATATCGAGGGCTATACGACCAATCTCCCGCATTGGCGGCCGGTTTCTTGCTGATGGGCCTCGGTAGTGTGGGATTCCCCGGAACGCTGGGATTTATCAGCGGAGAGTTACTTTTCGATGGTGCTGTTACGGAAAATCCCTTGATCGGCCTGGTCGTGGTCGCTGCCGGTCTTCTCAACAGTATTACGGTACTGCGTGTGTACTTTTTGCTTTTCACCGGGACACGCCATCGTTCGGCGGTACCGCTCGGCATTACTCCGCGCGAACGATTGGTCGTAGCGGTGTTGTCCTTGTTGATTTTGGGAGGCGGTTTGTATCCCCAGCCGGGAATTGTATCGCGTTATCGTGCCGCACGTGATGTGCTGGCAACGAGGCCGGATAGGGATCGTCCCACCAACGCAGACTAAGCTTTGGCGCACCGCTACCCCTTTGGCGTCGGTCTTGTTTCCGAAATGGCAGATAGGTATGGGCAATCTCCATACTTATTATGCGATTTCGCGGAGCGAGCGGTCATGCGTATCCTTTCAACTCTCTTGAGCTTATTCATTTCGGTTAGTCTAGCTCAGGCGCAACTGAAGGACGCGGAATTCAACCCCGCAGCACCCAGTAAACCAGCGGAATTCACCGACAAAGGGCTTTTCGTTGTCCCCACCTCGACCCCGCCCGCATTTAAGCCCGGCACTCCCGTTTGGACGGGCGGCGTCGAGCTTGGCTTCAACGGTACTGACGGCAACACGGAAGTCTTGAAGATGCGCTTCGGGGCGAACGCCAAGCGTCAGGTCGAAAACAACCTGTTCACAGTCGATCTGGTCTATGGCATGGCCCGACAAATGGGAATAGTCAGCGAAAACAAGGCGTTGCTTAATGCACGCGACGAATTGTATTTCACTGACAGCCCATGGGGCTTATTCGCTGCGAGCCAGGTAGAATACGACCAGTTTCGCGCCTTCGATTTTCGCGTCGCCGTTCACAGCGGTTTCGCCTACCAGTTCCTGCGAAACGACACGACTTCACTTCGGGGCCGGATCGGTGTGGGTGTTTCTCGGGAAATCGGCGGGCAGAAAGACGATTGGATTCCTGA
>RGDT01000219.1 GCA_009918525.1 Planctomycetia bacterium | reverse complement strand
GCAAGCTGCAATGGACACCGGGTGAAGTCTGCTTTGTTCCGTCCGCAAACGAAGCTCGTCACGGCGAGCATCACTGAAACCAATCCACGGTTCCCGCGGTAGTGATTGATACCCGTACCTAGGAGCTATTTGCATGTGGGTTCGTAAGTGTGACATCGATGCAGAAGGCGACCCAGCTCCGATTCCGACGCGAGTCGTCTCGAACGAGGAGTTCGTCCCCCCGCCACCCTCCGCGGAGTTAATCGAGGTTGAAGCTCGCTTGAAAGCCTTGAGCGAACAGGAAGCCGCCCGCCAGGGCATCTCGCGGCGTGACTTTTTCCGTTCCGGCAGTGGAATGGCCGCTTCGCTGGTGGTGTTGAATCAAGTGTTCGGTCGTTGCTACGAGGTCGAAGCCGATGAGGTGCGCGATTCACGGGCGTTTGAAGAAAAATCGCCTAAGGATCAATTTATCTTCGACATTCAGACGCATCACGTCGATGTATCTAAGAAGTGGTACGATACAACACCAGACGGCAAGGCGGTTCGTAGCTTCTTCACGATGCTGCGACCGGGTGCAAAGTCTACGGATCATGCCCTGGAACTGCTCAACCGCGTGCATTACGTCAAGGAACTATTCGGCGATTCCGACACGGTGATGGCGATCATCTCCGGCGTACCGACCCGAGATTGGGATAAAAATCCCTTACCTCCTGATCAGATGGTAGCTACCCGAAAATATGTCAACGATCTGGCCGGATCGACCCGTGTGTTGTCGCATGGACTGGTACGCCCCAATCTGGGCGTCAAGGAACTGGACGAGATGGAGCGGCAAGCAACCGTTCTGAAAGTCGATGCCTGGAAGATGTACACGGGAGCCGAGATCGGCGAAAAGGCATGGCGATTGGACGATGAGAAGGTTGCGTACCCGTTCTGGGAAAAGACGAAGAAACTAGGCATCAAGAATGTCTGCGTACACAAGGGATTGCCGTTGAGTACTTTCAACGAGAAAGCTTGTACGCCGTCCGACGTGGAGAAGGCGGCGAAAGATTTTCCTGAGTTGAACTTCATCATCTATCATTCGGCGTATCGTGGTCCGGGCGGGTTGTTGACGGGATGGATGGGCAGAGGGACGGGTGACAAGGTCGTTGATGCACCGACCACTGACCCTCAGGAAATTCCCTGGACGAGCGATCTGTTCCGAATGCTGAAGAAAAACCCCAAGATCAAAAATGTGTACTTCGAGCTTGGGAGCACCTTCAACATCTTGTCCAGCAGTGATCCACGAAAATGTTTGCACATGCTCGGTCAGATGATTCAGATTGCCGGCGCGGACCATATTCTGTGGGGAACGGATTCGATCTGGAATGGTAGCCCGCAGGGTCAAATTGCCCGCTTCCGCCGCCTCAAGATGGATGAGGAATTAATTAAAAAGTATAAGTATGCCGAATTAACCGATGAGATTAAGAATCAGATATTGGGTCTGAATGCCTCCAAGCTATTCGGCATCGACCCCAAAAAGGCCTTTAAGGCGATCAAGACAGACAAGCTTTCGGCATTGAAGGAGGAGTACCTCAAGAATCCCGCCCCGAGCAACACGCAGTATGGTTGGGTATGGGTGGGCGACGGCGAACCGACGACACCGGTCGGAGGGGAATAGCCACCATCCTCTTGACGGATAATGTGAGTAGTATGGTGTAGCCAACGACAATAGTCGTCGGTGAATCGGCATAGGAGGCCGCCGATGAGTGGAACGACGAATGCGTACGATGATTTCGTATATCCGACCTATGCGTTTCCCCAAACCCACCCTGATTTGTTGGGAACGCTGGCGGTATTGTTCGGACTGCAAGCCACGCCATCGGATCGTTGCCGTGTTTTGGAATTAGGCTGTGCTGGGGGAGGCAATCTCCTCCCCTTGGCGGCTGCCTTGCCTAACAGTCAGTTCGTAGGCATCGACTATTCAGCCCGTCAGATTGAAATGGCTCAAAGCCGGCTCAAGATGCTTGGGTTGGCCAATATCGAATTTCGCCATGCCAGCATCACCGATGTGGATGCGGGATATGGGCAATTTGACTACATCCTTTGCCATGGGGTTTATTCCTGGGTTCCTGAAAACGTTCAAGATGCGATCTTGCGAGTATGCGCAGAGAACCTTAGCTCCAAAGGTGTCGGCTACATCAGCTACAACACATTGCCGGGCTGGCACCTACGCGGCATGGTGCGTGAGATGATGAGCTATCACGACGCCCGGCACATCAACGCCACTCCGCAACAGCGAGTGGCCCAGGCTCGGGCCTTGCTCGCTTTTCTCAACGAGGCCACGACCGGCCAACAGACGCCCTATGCGTCTCAGTTGCGTCAGGAACTAGAGGCGTTACGCCAGGTACCCGATGAATACATCTATCATGAACATCTGGAAGAGCATAACGCCCCGATCTATTTCTTTGAATTTGAAGAACGTTTGCGCGATCGCGGTCTTCGCTTCCTGGGCGAATCGCATTTCCCCAGCATGATGCACCAAAACTTGCCCGAACCGATCCGCAAACGCTTGACCGCCGTCGCTCCCGATCTGATCCAGATGGAGCAGTACCTTGACTTCGTCAAAAATCGCACGTTCCGCCAATCTTTGATCTGTCATGCCAGCCGTCGGCCCAGTCATGCTGTCACGGGTGATCGGCTGATGAACATGGTCGCGTTGTCGTCTCTGAAACCATCGGGCAACGGATTCGTCACGCCCGGAGGACAAACCGTAGCGACGGAACAACCCGGCTTACGTGCTGCTTTGACGGCTTTATCGGAAGCCTGGCCCTTGGCATTACCCGTCGAGGAGTTGTGCAAACGCGGAGCGCCGACCAACCCCGAAGAAGTCGCCACCATGCTCCTGAACCTTTATGCGGTCGGTGGCGCCACCTTGTTGGGACTATGGGGCCATTTGCCGAGCTATGCGGGTCGTCCCAGTGAGCGGCCGGTTGTCTGGCCCATCGCTCGGTGGATGGCTAAAGAAACGAACCGCGCGACCGGGCTTCGACACGAGACCGTTAATCTGGATCAGATAGACCGCCAGATTCTGCCGTTGTTGGACGGTTCGCATTCGAGGTCGATGTTGCGGGACCGTTTGGTCGAATTATTCCGAAAGGGCGAACTGACCGTGAACCGCGAGGGAACGGTTGCTAAGGACGAGCACCAGGCCCGAGCGATCATCAACGACGTTCTCACGCAAAAGCTCAACCGTTACGCGGAATTGGCGTTGCTCACCAGCTAACACGCCACACCGCTCCCCAGAGCCGGAAGTGTCAGCGACGGCGCTCCAAAAAATGCCGTCACTGGCGGTTCCGGCTCTGACCGCGTGATCGACGGTGCTCCAAAACTCGCCGTCTGCCCTAGATTAGCAACCCGTTATCGTGTATCACCCCCGTTCGTTTTGGGGAGGGATGCTCACCTGATTAGGGACCGTTTTTATGTCGTACCTCCAACTCTTCACTCTTATCGCCGCTATGTCCGGTCCTGATGCGCTACCGTCTTATCTGCCGCGCTATGATCTGGTTATTGACCTTGACACCGCGGCTCACTTCGTTCGAGTACGTCAGACGGCCACATGGATCAATCCGCATCCGACGCCGACGGATCGAGTCGTCTTCAACGCTCACTCGCGCTATGTGGTGCCCTCGAATGAACTGGGCTTGACGGCCAAAACGCTAGAAATTTTGCGTGTACAGCCCAGCGAAGCGATGGGGATCAAAGAACCCGCCCTCCATATCACCTCCATCAACGTCGGCGGCAAGCCGCGTCCCTATAGCTATGAAGGCGATACGAAAACCTCCCTCGTAGTGGCCCTCGAACGACCGATAGCCCAAGGGCAGAGCGTCACCCTCGTACTCGATTTCACGTTTAACCTTCCTCAAAAAATGGGACGTTGGGGGCAGTGGCGTGGCTTAACGTACCTGAGTAACTGGCTGCCCGTGTTCGCCTTTTATGGGGACGAGGTCAAGCACTTTCAAACGCTTTCCGGCGGCGGAAAGTGGCAGCCGACACCGTTCATCCCTTGGCATCAACCGTTCTTCAATGAAGCGGGCATCTACACTGCTCGCGTTACCTTGCCCGAGTGCGAACATGTCGCCGTGTCAGGCAAAGTGGTGAACTGTACGCCGACCTGCGACGGCCGAAAAATTCTCGACGTTAAGGCCGACGGTGTCCGCGAATTTAGCTTGTTGTGTAGCCAACGCTATCGCTTCCATGATACCGAAGTTCCGGCCGGTCCCGCCGGTTCGATGGTGCGTGTACGGGTGGCGGCATTTCCCGAGCACGACTTCTACGCCAAGGAATGCCTGAAGACAGCGGCGCACGCTCTGCTCACCTACAGTCGTTGGCTGGGGCCGTATCCCTACCCCGACCTGACGATTGCCGAGGCGTTCTTCGGTTGGAATGGGAATGAATGTTCGACCATCATTATGATGGACGAACGGGTCTTTGGAATGCCCCACGTCGCGGCTCAGTATGTCGAATATCTGCTCACGCACGAGGTGGCCCACCAATATTGGTACAACCTCGTCGGCACCAACGGTTACTGCGAGACGTGGATGGACGAGGCGATGGCCAATCACCTCTGTCAGCGCGTTATGGATGAAAAGTACGGCAAGAACAACGCCTTGATGACCTATCCACAATGGCTCGACTGGTTACCCAAAATCCATCGCGACGACTACCGCTCCGCTGGAATGTACGGCACCTTCGGCCGGGCAGAGAGTGCGCCCATCTTGCAGGAGATGCCCGGGTTTGGGCATTTGGTGACGCTGTTCAATCTCTGTTACGATAAGGGCAGCCGAGTGATGGCGATGATCGAAAACCGTATCGGAGGCGAACGGTTTTTCTACGATTTTTTGCGGGTTGTCGTTACCAAGTACCGCTATCGCATTCTGCGGGTCGCTGACTTCCGTCGCGAATTGGAAGCCTACTGCGGACCCGTCGATCGCCGGACCGGCCAACCGTGGGCAACCTTTTTCACGAATTGGCTGTGCAAGGATGGCCTTACGGATTGGAGCGTTGAGCGCGTTGTCATCCTATCGCGGCCCAAGTGCGCCACCGATCCGTGGGAACAACATTTGTTGCGTCGTCGGCTCCTATTGTGCCGTGGCGCAAGGCCCGATGAAGATGCCCTAGGGTGTTCGCAAAATCAACTCGCTGTAGATGGTGTACGGGTGGAAGTCATCCTGCACCAGAAACGCGAATATGACGAACCAACTGTTTTGGGGTTTTCGCTACCTAATTGTGAAGGCTATCCGATTCAACTCCCGATCCTGCCGCGTACCGATAGCTATACGATCAGTGACCCACCCGCGAAGGTTACACGGTTAGAATCCGGCCCCAAAGGTGGCTCACGCCTCAAGGTTGAAGTTGTTTTGCCGACCGAACCAACTCAGGTGGCGGTAGACCCTGATCAAGTGATTGTAGACGCCGATCCCGCCAATAACTATTGGCACGCTCCGATACGCTGGCGATTAACTCCCTTATACACCTTCCTCGAAGAAACCGATCTCACCAACGCCTATGACCGGTGGAACATTATTGCCGGACCTTGGTTGTTCACACCACCTTATCAGGATGCGTGGTTTACACGCTCGACCATGATCGGTGCTCGGGCGGGAGCCTATCGAACTCAACAGTTCTCCGGCGGTGCCTATGTCGGCTTTCGTACCGATTATCGTGACGTAGTCGCCGGTATCGACGGGATGTGGGATCATTGGCCGTATCCTAAGATGCAATCGGGCGTTATTCTGGAGCGACGGCTGGCCGAACTGAATAATGGCGACGCGGATGCCATGCGAGCCGTCGCTTGGACGCGATACATCTTCCTTTACACGCCGAGTTTATATCTGCCTCCGGCCCATTATGTAGAGGCATTCACGGCGTACAGCGATAACTTCTTGCCTTTCCCGACGCAGCGCGCGGCGTCGGGCGTCCGCTACGACCGTACGACCACGGTAGGTTTACACTATCGGTTGAACTATTTGACGCCTTACTGGGACCCGGAAGGTGGCTTCCAACTCGATGGCTGGTACGAAGGCGGTGTGGCTGAAAAGCCGTCGAGTGTGATGGTGCAAAAGTTATCGGGGCAGATAAGCACCGTGAAATACGCGCCGGATTGGCGAGAACTATTCGTCGAAGGAAGTCTGGGTCGGCATGTCGCCGATTGGTTGGCGGATACACGCTTCGCGGTGCGGGCGTACGGCGCGACAAGTATGCCGACACGTGGCGAGTTTTTTACGATGGGAGGCCCTAATCTGTTTCGCGGGTTCGACATGGCTCAGCGTCAGGGGAGCACGGTCTTCGTCGGGTCGTTGGAATGGCGCGTACCGATTGTTCAGCGTGTGAAGTGGGACTGTTTCGATCATGTGATCGGGTTACGAAATGCCTACCTTGCGGCGTTTTACGATGTGGGCGACGCCTTCGCTCGGGGGCAATCAGTCGGGCCGACTGCTCACGCGGTGGGATTGGGATTGCGAGCGGACGTGGCATGGTTCAGTTTCGTCGAACGAACAACCCTGCGGTTGGACGTCGCTCGTACGGTCAACACGAACAATGGCGTTCAAGTCTGGGTGGGCGTGAATCATCCATTCTGATCGACGCGGAAAGCGACGGCGAGCGGGGCGTGTCAACGCCCCGGTTCTTCCGAGGTGTTGACACGCCCCAAAAGAACTGGGGCGTTAACTTACGCAACGCCGGATCGGGGCGTTGACCTGCGCAACGCAGAGCCGGGGCGTTGACCGGCGCAACGCCGGATCGGGGCGTTGACACGCTCCGCTTG
>RGDT01000218.1 GCA_009918525.1 Planctomycetia bacterium | reverse complement strand
GGCCACAACCGGCTGTGGCCAGCGTGGGTCTACGCCCGACGGTCAATGCGTTACAACGCCCACTGCTCGAAGTACATTTACTCGATTACGATGGTGATTTGTATGGGCAAAGCATGACACTGGAGTTTGTCTCCCGTCTTCGCGATACACGTCGGTTTGGTTCCGTGGACGAATTACGCGAACAATTGCGCAGAGATGTCGCACAAACTATAGAGGCTGTCAGTCATGACTGATTCAGAAATCGCTGAAAATGTACGCGAAGTTCTAGGCGAAGTCTTGCCGGCACTAGCGATGGATAGCGTTGGAGTTGAAGTGTTAGGTGTCGATTCGGGAATTGTGCAGGTACGGTTGAATGGTACCTGCACCGGATGCCCCTCATCAGTTCGAGCAGTCGTAATGGGGCTGGAGGAAGAATTGACCCGGCGAGTGCCGGGCGTCCGATACCTCGAAGCGTTGCCCTGAGTGTTTATTGTCCTGACTCTTTCTCAACTTTCTTGCGTTTATTAACTATCCTTTTGTCATCTTCATAAGAAATGGTGATTTCTTCCTCGCCCAAATTCCATTTCAGCGGATTGGTGTTGAAGATCACTTTTCCCGTTGGCGGATCCTGTAAATAAATGACCGTTGATGCCTGAATGGGCCGACCTTTGTCATCTTCGCGCGTCACGAGCCATCCTTCAGCGGTGAAACGAGTCGTTTTCCCACCTTCGCGTCGAGTCCAGCCACCTTCCTTGTCGTATTCGTCTATCCATCTTCTCGTAACGGCAAGACGGGGATCCACGTAGTTCGGCCGGGTAATGATTTGCACGGCATCTTTCGGCATCATCGCCGCTTTCACAGGATCTATTTGTTTTCGACTATACAAACGCGGACTATCGGATAGTGCATCACGCTTTGTATCGAGTTCATCATCAAAACCTTTCTGAGCGACCTTGACTCGATCGTCGGCTTGTTTGTACTCCTTGTCCGCCTTCATCTGTTCCACTTGTGCCTGTGCTGCTTCAGCTTTAGCTGTTGCATCGTCGGGATTGTCCTTGAGTTTTTTGGCCGCTGCCGCTCGCGATGCGCCGGCGGCATTTCGTTTCTTTTCTGGTTCTATCCGGGCGGTTTTCGCTTGTACGAGCAATTCCTGAGCACGAGCTAAGTTCGTGGCGACCTGGTCTAACGTCTCTTTTTGCGCACCTTCACTCATGGCCGATAGAGCCGAGAAAGTTTTGGGCCAATCGAGAATTTTCACCTCCGTTGTCGCCGCGCCATAAATGATTCGGTTCGGCGTGCGTTCTTCGTCATCGAGCGACAAATAAGTGAAAAAGGCCGGCGTGCTAACCTCTCGACCATTGTCCGCGAAAACGCCAATGTCGATCCGATTGGATTCCATCGACGAATCGGGGGTGATCGGACGACGTGCGTGATACGAAATGGTAATTTCTGCTTCAACATTGCCTGGGCCGCGCGGTTTGATCTGTATCCGTTTCTCTTCACCACGAAGCACGACCCAGCGGAATGACAATGGTTTGGCATTGACATCTTCACTATCAGCGGCGCTGAGAATGACCCGACGCTTATCAGAGACACCACGCCAAACGCGGGCAATGACATGTGCCGTGTCTGCCAGTTTTTCAGTCCGTCCTGGAAGATCAAAGAAGTCTTTCCCGTTGATCGGTGCATCTTCCTCTAGCACCTTGATTGCCGCCAGTGGAGGAATGGTTTCGACGGTCATGGCGTGAGCCATCTCAACCATAGCTAGGGCGTCAACATGCCGCCCTTCAAATACGCTAGGATGAGCCTGGCCGGTGAAGTAATCTTCAACCTTTTTAAGGCTGCGATTGGTCGTTCGTAAGATGCGTTGAACGGTTGGCATCAACAGACCTTTTTCGATCAGTTTCTTTTTCACTTCAGGTCGAAAAGCCGCTAGTGTGAATGGAACGGCTCGCATGAATGGTTGATCAGTGCCAGACGATCCCTGGGAAATAATCAGATAGGGCGTATTCGTGGGATACATATCGCCCCACCCTTCTTCGTTGTTGGGGCCGACACCATTACGACCGGGATCGTGATCGCGATGTTCCGGGTAGATGTAGAGGTTATTTCGGCGGTAATGGGCTTCGAGTAGTTTCATTCCCATCGAAGAGAGGTAATACATCCGTGGATTACTGCCGCCAGTGGTCGGCCCCGCAGAAGTCGAAGAATTCCCGAACGTGACGTTGGGTAGTACAATGCGTTGAGCAGCCCAGTTACGTTTCAGTTTGAAGTCTTCCTCGGTGTATTTCACCTTCTGAAGTTGCGGCCAGATGCGAATATCAAGTGGGGAGTGTTCCCCGTCTCGGTTATCATACCAATCGCCGACGTTACCCGCCGCCGTGCCTTCGGTGTACCATTTTTTTAGTAGCTTTCCGATGGGCGTTGTGTCTGTGGTAATAGGTTTCTTAGACAGATCGTCTGCCGGCTCATCTCCGTGGGCGATAGAGAAGATGATTGAGCTTACCAGTAAAAGCGAACTGAGAACTCGTATCCCGATCATAGTTTGATCCATTTCTTCGTTTCAACAACTTATGGTCTTGGCACTTTAGGGGTGAATAACCACTTTTCTAGCCGGATCCGTCAACAATGCAAAAAACATTACCCCAGAAAATTACCACGCCTTGAGGACTTTCCTGTTCGTGACATTGTCATTTAGAAGATCACGGCTGCCGGTTTACCCATTATCGTGCGTATGCTGCATGAGCCTGCCGCTAGTCTCAGGAAATGGACTCGCTGAGGAATTATTGTCACCATCCGCCTAAGGTGGCGTATGTGTCAGCGAAGAAATAATTGCCCCCTTGTTCATCCATACTAGGTAGAAGACAATAAACACAGATGAGACGGTCATCCCGGACCACCGCTGGACGCCGTAAGGCTCTGGAGGAAAGTCAGGACACTACCGCTGAACGGGGGAGAGAAACGTCCACACGGACGCGGTATCGACTTACCCCGGAGGGTGCAAGCCAAATAGGCCGGAGCCGGTGAGCGGGGCGATGAGGGCCTGGTAGGTGCAGTAGAGAAATGGTGGTCGCGAACAGAATCCTGCTTATGAGGGTGGCCGTCTCATCCACCTTCCATGAGGCTCTTGTTGTGGAAAATCGTGGGAGAGAATCAGCAATGAAAAACAAAGCAATCAAGCTCATCGTCAAAGTCGATAGGTTCCGAGTCGCTCGGGGCGTAAGACCGTTGCCGCGTGCCTCACGTTTTGGCTGCGGCAAACACCGATCTCGCGCCGCGGAAAAGCAGGCCCTACAACGCGAGATGAAATAACGTCATCGCGGTCTCGATGAACAGGTCATTCCTTTTTGGGTGGCATATTCATCGGGGCGGGCGCTGGCGGTAGCTGTCTTTTGTTGATCAGATCGTTGATTTTCTCAGCATATTTTTCTCGATCTTCTACCGGACGGGCCGCGTTGAAGCCTTCCGGTAACTTGACCCCCATCGCGAGACGAGAGAGATGCCACATTCCCAATTCCGCAATAGCGATCCGGCGATGGGCTAGACAGCGGGCAAGCTCTTCAAAGGTTTCTATCTTTGAAAAATACTCTGGACTGAAATCAAAGAGTAGGTCTGTGACGCTTTTAGCTTCTCCATTCTTGTAGTTCCGGTCGAGGAGAATCCCCGTTCCTTTTTCCTTGTCGTAAAGACGCTTGTATTGGTCAACTCCAGAAGACAGCCAGTGTCGCAGAGCATAAACTGCAACCTGGCGGTCCAGGGAGCGTTCGCGTTCCTCTGTGCCCAAAACCCCGACCAGCTTTTCTGGTTCGTCCAAAGATGCCAACCCGAAGATGGCAGCCACGCGAGCCGCCGGTTTTTTATCGTCGAGCGTTTCAGTGAGTGCGACCGCGACTTTGTCTCGCTTCCCGTCGATCAGTTTTTGCAGAATTTTCAACTCGGCGAGCGATTCGCGTAAATCGGTCCGGCGTACTCCCTCAAACTGATCGGGGGACGGTAGCTGTTTGCTGAATTCAGGGATCATTTTGATTCGCTGTGGTAAGCGCGACTTATCGAAATCATCCCATACCATAAACATCGTCTGTTGGCCTTCGGCCTCAAGCGTGTGGGTATGGAAGGCATCAACAGAAAGGCGAGCATCACCGCGCATCATGAACAGGACCAGTGAAAGATGGGGTGGTTCGGTAAAGTGATCGATCGGGTTGGAATACTCCTTAAATAGATCAATCCCGACCTCGTCACTGGGCAGGCTCAGGGTGATATCCCAGACTTCTTTCTCGAAACGTAAACGAATCCGAGCCGGCCCTTGTTCCTTGTTGTTCCGAAGATAAATGCGGCCGCGATTGAGCGTCAGATCAAGATCGAAATCGTTATTTTGATGCAAAATGACGCTACTTTCCAGCAGCAGATTCATGCGCGGGTTTAGCGAGAAAGAGGGAAGATTTCCCCGTAACGTTAATCCGACTCCCCCCTTACTCGAAACAAGCGAAATGTAACCAGGCAGAGCTATGAGGGTGTCCGCCGAATTTAGGGAATCACCCGGAGCGATGGCTTGCCAGCCTTCAGAAGTTCGTCTTGTGAGGAGGGTCGGTACATCCGTCAAACCGCCCAGGTAGGAACCGATCTCGGCTCGTTTGGGGTTTGGCGCTGCGTTTCGCAGAGAAATCTGGCCGGGTGGATTTGATTTCTCGTTCGCTCCGGCTGGATTTTCCTTGACGGGAGGTATCGGTTTCGTGGTGGTATCACCTCCACCCATAGGCTCTTTGCCCTGAACAGGTGGAGTGGACGGCGTCGTTTCTTTATCCTTGGGTGTGACAGGCGGTTCGAGAGCCTTTCCGCCTTCCGTTTGGGGTTGATTGGTTTGTGCGATCGAAGAGTTGGATGGAGCGGATTTAGGGAAGATCGAGTAAGTTGCCAGCCCCAAAGCTACGACCAAGAGAAACCCAGCGACGGGTAGAACCCAACGCATCCAAGACGCATTCAATTCCAATTCTTCCTCTTCCGTCAGACCATCAACATTAACTTTCTTGATCGGAGCCGCCTTGCGAAAGGGGATCGACTCGCGACTGGTCACCAATTTGTACATTCGTTCTTTTGATTTCGGCGGAACCAAGACCGGTTCACCTAGTACGAGCGTGAGAATCTGGTGACAAGCAGCAATTTCCGCCAGATGAACGTCGGATTCCAGACAGAGCTTTTCGATGTCCGCGATGCGTTCATTTTCCAGTTCATTATCGAGATACTCGGCCACGTCATTGGGATCAAACGCACCAGGGCCCGATGAAGGGGGTGTGGTGAGACGGCGGCGGCGTGTAACCTGCTTAATTCTTTCAATGAGTTGCTGTGCCGATTCGCTCTCGCTGACCTTTTCGCCGATTTTTTTTATCTCTGTAGCTCCCAGTGTATCATCCAGATAGGCTAGTAGGGTTCGAAGTGTCAGACGCACGATGGTGGCCCTCACAAGGGATCGCGGACGGGTGTCTGTGTATAATTGTGGCAAGTGATCCTGATTTTCGTTCAACATGCACGCGGAAATTCTCTCCTTGACCGGGGTAGTCTGCGCAAGATAATCTTAACACTTAGTGCGGAGGGTAACCGGTGAAGGCCATCATTAGTGATATTCACTCGAATCTTGAAGCCCTTGTGGCGGTTCTGGCCGACATCGAGAAACATCGCGTGAGCGAAATCTATTGCCTTGGCGACGTTGTCGGCTACGGTCCCAATCCGCGCGAATGTATCGATTTGGTCATGAATCACTGCAGGGTTGTCTTGCTGGGCAATCACGATCAAGGTGCGATGTTCGACCCTGATGGATTCAACGGGTCCGCCGAACGAGCCATCCTTTGGACGCGAGGCGTCCTCGAGAACGGAAATGAAAATCGTACAGTGCGAGAAAAACGCCTAGAATTTCTGGCCCAGCGTCCGCGCTCGGTCAAGGAAAACGACCTCTTGTTTGTGCATGGATCGGCTCGCAATCCACTCAACGAATACGTGTTTCCCGAAGACCAGTATAATCAACGTAAGATGGAGCGGATTTACGCCCTAGTTGATCGCTACTGTTTTCAAGGACACACACATGTGCCGGGTATTTTTATCGAGCAGATGAAAGATGAACCGTATCTCTTCGTCACTCCGGAGACGTTCGATTACTCTTGCTACTTGGATGAACGCAAAACGCTGATCAATGTCGGCTCAGTAGGACAGCCTCGTGATGGCGACCCTCGCGCCTGCTACGTACTTCTGGATGGAAACCGATTGACTTATCGTCGGGTTGAGTATCAAATTGAATCAACGATAAGCAAAATCTACTCCATTCCGGATCTCGATCACTTCCTGGGAGACCGTTTACGGGAAGGCAAGTGACCTCATCCTGACTTCTGAGCTGCAGCGCAGTACAATACCCACGACGGAGGACTTATCCTCCGCCCGAACCCTGGACTCGCACGCATATGCAGCCGCAGCCGCAATCACCAGCACCGTCTCCGCCTTCCGGTAATTTGTTGATCTTTTTCCTGCTAGCCTTCCTAGTTCTGGTTGGCTTTCAGCAGATTCGCACATATCTGTCACCGCCGATACCCAAGGCCGAAGAAACTCCCGGCGAAGCCAAGCCAAATAACGAAAAATCAACCTATCGACTTCCGGTTCTCACTAAACCGACGGTCGAACCTTCGTTGCTGGTGTTGGGTGATGAATCTACTACGATGAGGGTGGTATTCGATCCGCGTGGTGCTGGGGTTCGTCGGGTTACTCTGAATCGCTTTCGTGCCGCTGACGAAGACGGACGACCGACCAGTGAACCGCTGGACGTCGTTCCTGCGTCATCAAACACTGACG
>RGDT01000217.1 GCA_009918525.1 Planctomycetia bacterium | reverse complement strand
CGGCCCCGGTTGTAAGAGTGACACTGACACCTGCGGCATTGCCAACGAAACTCAACGAGTTATCACCACTGCCACCTGTAATTGTACCACTTAAAGAACCTGCACCAATAATAAATGTATCATGACCATCACCCGCTACGATTGCATTGATGTTGGTAAATGTCAGATTTGATGTTGCACGATACAGATTTGCAATCGTTCCCGTGCCACCATTAGCACTTGAAACAGTGAAAGTTGATATTGCACCGCTATCATTTGGTGCTGTAAGAGTGTTGGTTTTTGTCGCATTCGCAGACAATGTAATTGACGTCAAAGCAGTAAAACTAGCAGTTAGCGCGGACAAATCAATCGATAAGTTTTGATCAGTGTAGGCCGTTGTGTTAATGGTAATGGTGGTTATAACGCCTGCTAAAGGTGATACATCATCAGTGCCACCACTTTCGGGCGTAATTGTTGATACATTTCCTGCGCTCGTATCGATTTCAACCGTACCACCTGATTTATATATCTTGAGTGAGGTTATACCTGAATCGCCAGCCACAAAAGTAACAGCTAGTGTTGTAGTAGCACCATCCCAGGTGTAGGTCGCCGGCACCACACGTTCTTCGCACTGCTCCAGGCGAGGCATGAACCGCGCCTTGCGAAGTTGTTTGGTCGCCTTGCCGAACAGGCTGTTGCGGATGATGTTGAAGAGGGTGTTCTTGTCGCTCATCGTTCGATGCTCCATGAGATAGTCACCCGACGTGCGGGGACAAATAATACATACAACATCGCACATCGAGGAACTGACCTCGATCGTACCGATGTGTATTCACATTCACGAGAACACCCTGTGCCATCCGACGGACGGCAAAACATACAGGTGAGCCTCGCT
This sequence comes from Planctomycetia bacterium, assembly GCA_009918525.1. Classification (GTDB taxonomy): domain Bacteria; phylum Planctomycetota; class Planctomycetia; order Gemmatales; family Gemmataceae; genus RGDT01. The sequence continues at coordinate 5,966 of RGDT01000217.1, read as the reverse complement.
TCGCAAGACGCTAACGCGGATACCAGTGACGCATTGGAAGAAATCGTTTGGGCTAAGATGCGTATACGGGTCAATCTACAGCCCAGGTCATCAAAATGCCGATCCTTGGCCAACTGAAAGTGGCTTTGCCCACCTTTCCCTTATTCCGTATATTATCATCAGTTAATCGAATTTTGCAAGAGAAAAAAGCCCTAGAAATCTTTTTTTCTCAGCAATTGATTTACAACCCGATAATGCTTTCCCCTACATTCTATACACCTAATTAAACGCGCTGAGGACCGAAAAGTTCCGGTTGTTCTTCAATTTCTTCTCATTTTTCTCAATCATCGCGATTCTTTCGCTTACATCGACTCTGTGGGATGTCCGTCGTCCTTTCCCTATCGCTTCCATCAGAGTAACCCGCACGAATGTCCGGCCATGCGTTCGATTTTCCGCGATTTTGGCCGCATCGAGGTTGTTTAGGGGTAATGCTTCAGTCAGTGACAGGCATGAAGCCGATCACTAGCTACGCTTGTTTGACTTCGTCGCATGAGCTGGCGATCTCCGGGTCTCCAGCGTCTTAATTTCTCTGATGGAAGAACGCTCTGGTTCAGGGGGTCGAGTAGAAGCCGAGTTGGCTAGCCAATGGTGAACCCTCTCCAAGGAAGGAGTCCCTGCCCATGCGAAAACGTCTTCGCGTCGAACACCTTGAGTCTCGTGATTGCCCGGCGTTGGTGGTCCAGTCTGTTATGGGTCATCTCACGATACGTGGCATACCCAATGGCAATGTGACTGTGACCGAAACGTCCCCTAACACGTTCACGGTCGTTGATAATGGCAAAGCCTTCGCACCCGCTCCTTGTAATGGTAACATGTCCATCAGGCTACCCAGCCGTCCCGGCTTTTTTCGAGTTGATCTCAATGGAAACAGCTTAAACGGAAACCTACTGCTCGACCTGGGCGATGGCTACTCAGGTAGCACCGCAGTAGACTATGATGTGAGTGTCTACGATTCGACGGCCACATCGGTATTAAGTACCTCAGTTATTGGCGGCAACGTGTCGGTGCTGAAGGGCAACGGCAACGAGTTGGTGGGTGTGGGGTACTTGTACACGGTAACTTCGACGCCGGTGAATCGTCCCTTACAAGTGTTGGGGGGGCTGAACGTCGCTGGGCGGATGTCGGTCACGTTTGGCGAATCCTTCCAGTTGGGCGAAGGGTCGAAGGTGGCCGGAGCCGCGTCGGTGTCGTACTACGACGACGTGACATTCGGGCAGCAGGACGTGACAGCGGCGACCTTAACGCAAGTGCAAGGAAATGTGACGGTCACGACAGCCGGAGCCGGTGGGGGGTTGCGGGCCAATTTTTTTGGTCGTTTTGAGAAGAATTTGACGGTGAATGCGGCGGCGACAACGACGGGGTTCAACACATTCACGATCACGTCTCCTGATCCGAATGTCGATGCTTATGTCGGTGGCAACCTCAATGTCGTGATGGGTCAGTCAGGTTTATATAATTCGATGCAAGTGTTGCAGGACACCGGCGGTACTGGCGTGACGCAGGTCGTGGGACAGACGACGCTGGTTTCGCGAAATAGTATCGGAACGACAAACGATTTCGTCAGTCTCGACGGCCAGTTCGATAGCTCGGTGCTGGTGCAAACAGGCAACCAAGGGCTGGACTTCGACTTCCCCTTGGAGTCGAAGATCAACGGCATGTTGACCATTATTGCCGGTTCCGGCACGAACAACATCGGCACTGGGGGAACGAACACGTTCGCCGGCACATTGCAGGGGCACTATAAGCTTTATCTGGGCAGCGGTACCAACAATGTCGATCTACAAACGAGCATCGGCGGTGTGTTGCTGTTCCGTGCCGGAGATGGGGTGAACAACGTGAACCTGACGCCGGCCGATCCAAGCTCGCTCTACCGGGTGAACATGCTGTTCGGGCCGGGGACCAACACGCTGACGCTTAACGCCAACGTGATCATCCGCGGCATTGTTAAAGGTTCCGACGGTACGAACACGTTCAACCAAAACAACGCGACCATCATTTCGCGATTGTTCTCGAACTTCCCGTAAGGTTCGCCCGAGGGGAATCACACAGTGTCTAGGCTTGCAGCACCGCCGCCGACCAAGCCGGCAAGTGTGGGCCGGTTGTGGGGTCAGTGGCGAGCAGGAGGCGCGAGGCGTCGAGGGTTTGGCAAGGGGACGCGCCGAGATTCACGACCAGTACGACCGCGCCGACCTGCCAGGCCGCACATCGTGCGTCGTCATCGACCCACAGTAATAGGGGGCGTTGCTCGTGGGCGGCGACCCGGCGGCGTAGGCGGATGAGCAAGCGGTAGAAATCGCGGAGGTCGTGGTCCCACTGCTCGCGTGGGGGCATCGGTAGGCGTGACTCTTCCAGTCGGCCCAGGGGACGGCGTTGGCTCAGTCCAATCTCGGTGCCGTAATAAATAATCGGTGGACCGGGAAGCAGGAATTGCACGAGAGCGGCAACCTTGAGACGGCGCACGTCACCGCCGGCAGTGATGAGGAAGCGGTTCATGTCGTGGTTGTCCAGAAAGCTCGGCATGACCATCGGCCCGTGCAGGTAGTCCAGATGTCGGCACAATCGCCGGTCAAAGTGGCTGAGGGAGATTTCGGCGCGGGCGAAGGTATCACGTAGTAACATGCACAGGGGAAAATCGAGCAAGCCGTCCATGCGTCCGGCATAGCTTCGTAGGGTTTGCGGCGTGTGCGTGACCTCACCAAAGCACACACTATGAGGCGCTGCGCTACGGGTAGCGGCGCGGAACTCCGACCAGAAGCCGTGGCTCAGGCCATGAGCATGATCGAGGCGGTAACCGTCGCAGCCGAGACGTAGCCAATAGACGGCGGCGGCGTTGAGGTAGTCGCGGACGTGGGGTTGTTCGCCGTCGAGTTCTGGTTGATGGGGTTGGGCGAAGAAACAATCGAACTGGTCGGGCCAACGTCGGAAACGAAACCAACGGCGGTGGACGAGGTCGTCGGGGTCCAAAGCAGCGACGAAAGCGGGATGACGATCGGAGAGATGATTGGCGACGAAATCCAGCACAATACGCAGCCCGCGTTGCCGACAGGCGTCAACGAGTTGCTGCCAGGCTTCGTCGCCACCTAAAGCCGGTTCGACTTGGTAGAAATCACGAACGGCGTAGCCGTGATAGTTAGGAGATGCAAAGATAGGCGAAAGCCAGAGGGTATCGACGCCAAGGTGGACGAGGTGGTCGAGACGTTCGATCAACCCCCAAAGCGTGCCGCCGAGACGTGCGTCGAGATCGTCCGCAGAAGCGAAGACCGAGCCAGGCGACGGGGCGAAGCGGTCTACGAACACCTGATAGATGACGGCTTGCCGTAGCCAGGTCGGCGGATCGAGACGATCGACGGTAACAGTCGCGACGTGGGGCGAACCATGTCGATCGCGACCAGGCCAGGGACAAGGCAGCGTCCGACCACAGGAATCGACACCTACCGCGACATAACGAAGGATGGTAGCATCGGCTTGAGCGGGTAGTATGGCTTGCCAGTCTTGCCGATAGCCCCAAGTCAGCGTGTCCCACACGGGCGGCAACGGTTGTGCGTCAAGGTGTTGCGTGGTCGAGGGTCCATTCCAGATCGGATGGGAACCGTCGTTCGTCCAGAAAATGCGCAATTGCCGTAGGCTCAGATCGATTCCGCACCGAAAGCGGAGGCGGATCGGCTCGCCGGGCCTTGCTTTCGCTTCGAGCCTCCTCGACACGACCTGCCGGAATGGACAGCCGACCAAACAGGAACTCTTCGCCCGCCGTCTTGTCAATATCCATTCGTCAATGCACTCCTGCGCGAAACAGAACATCTTTATGATGTGGAGCGAGGCCACGGCCTAACAATCACATGTTGCGTCGATTGGATGGAATGGGACCATCGGAGGGATTAAAAGAGACTCCTGTCGAATGAGTGGTTCGAGATTGCTCGTGCCTTCTGGGAATTGAGCAATCTACCAGCCGATTAGGGTTCTATCTGTTATAATAATTAGAAAGTAAGTTAAATATATCGACCGGTAGCTTACAGTTAACCCATGAACGCCCATTGTTCCCTTGGATTGCCGGTACATTGAGAGTGTCCACCTGAGACTTTTCGGCCCGAGAGTCCTTTGCGTCCGCACATTAACCTAAAAGTAAAGGCCCTGTCCTTTGAAGATGCTTTCGGCACGTGCAGCCTGATAGTTGCGAGCAATGTTTGGCAAATTTTCGCAAAGTAGCATGATTGGGAGTCCAGCCATCGTGACACGTAAACGAAAACGACAATCCGAACCGACTCTTACGTGGAGTGAATTTTTAGCCACTCATCTGATCTCGATCGTGGTCATTCTTTGTTCAATCACGGCCGTGGTGATGTTCGGGGTGGCAATCGTGAATTTATGGACGCCTCAACAACGCGCTACGGAGAAGCCACGTCCTGTGCTGGTGGTGCGTCAAGCGACGGGGATATGGGGCTTCCAAGAACTCGACAGCCGAAAGTTGGAGGTGCGGTTGCAGATAGAAAATACCGACAAGGATCACGCGACCCGCTGGGATGCCATACCTGCGGACCTTTCCTTAATGGACGAACAAGGCAATCGCTATCGCTGTGTGTTCTCGGCAAACGGGGTCCTGTTGCCCTGCAAAGTAAATGTGATCGTTCGCATCGGATAGGTATCGGCGAAGGGCTTGAGGTAGTAGCGAACCGTCTGTACCGGAATCTCGCGCTGGAGCTCCAATTTGACGTAGTACGGTGACTCGGGGCGTGCCTCGCGCCAGCGATACTCGATGATCGAACCCGTCTCGATGCCCGGCATCGCAAAGGATTTTGCCCGCACCTTGAGTTTTTGATATTTGACAATTTCACGGTCGAATATCGACTCTTTCCGGAGTTCAACGACCGATCCGTCAGGCTTGATGGTTCGACCAGCGATCTCACTGACCGAGTTGATGTCGAGGTATGGGATATCGATCCGGCTTTGGGTCTCTTTGCCGCGATCGGTGAAGATCTTGATGCGCAGAAAATGGGTGTAGGTCGTTACATAACGCGAACTGTCATTGATGTAGACCTCCCACAACAGGACTTCGGCATCGGCATTCTTATCGACCATCGGGGTTTTCATTTCAAGATGGGCCGGGTCAGGGCTACCCCACTCTTTTGGCTGCGCCATTGTCAGCAGACTAGTCAGGATGGTCAGAGAGAGGATCTTAAAGAGGCAGAGCAGGCTGAGTTTCATCATATCGCACCTTCCGTCGTTGTACGCGCACCCGAACTGGCCCGAGCTGGCCCGACCGTTCGGCTGTTATGCCGCTCTTTCGCCGCTGACCCTCCAGGGCCAATACAGCGGGAGCGCCGCACGCATAGTTACCTCTCCGGCAGAGATGGGTGAGACACTGTGCCAAAAGACGCCAAAAGTCTGTGTGTATAGTCAGTGAGTATAATTTGAATCAAAAGGGCCAACGACTTATTGATACTATCGCAGCGCCGCAGGGTATTTCAATACCATAATTTCTGACATACCATAATTTCTACTCGCTTAGAAAAATCGGAGGGGAGCGCGTGGAGGCACCGAGGTTGTGGGACAAGAGGCGTCGTCGGTGGCAGGACCCCGGAGCGCGTGAGCGGTGGAGACCTCTCCACGGCCGGCGCATTCAGGCCGCGGCACTGGTTCACCTTTTCAGATCGATCCGAAGGCCGGCACGCAGCATCCGTGGCATCCCAAAAGTCTCGATGGGAGTGCGGGCGACGACGAAGCGTTGATCGAACAGGTTCTGGGCGGCGACAAAAATTTCGAGGTATCGGCCGATGGGACGGGCGAGGTTGAGATCGAAGACCGCGAGGCGGTCGAGCGGGAAGAGGTTGCGGTCGTCATCGAACTGGCGACCGGCGGCGCGAAACTGCAGCGCCGCAGTGAAGGCGTCCGGACGGGAGTAGATAGTTTGAAGGGTAAACTGATGGCGTGGA
>RGDT01000216.1 GCA_009918525.1 Planctomycetia bacterium | reverse complement strand
TGGGTATGGCGAACTATGCGGTATGGGCGAACTTCAATTTGGACCGTTCCATCGACGGCACGGATTTGACGCAGTTCAACCTACGGTTCAACCGCTATAAGATCCGCATCTAATCTCGCTATCGCTACTGGGGCGGAGGAGGGATTCACCCTCCTCTCAACCCCGAATCGCTCTCCTCACTTCGTTCTTTCTGGCGATTTCCTACAACATCTCTAAGTTCACCCGAAACCTGTACGTCCTGTAGTGGGTTATGATCCAACTCGAACACGTCCACAAGCGATACGGCACGAAGTTGGCCGTTGAAGACCTGAACCTGACCATCGCTCCCGGTGAGCTATTCGCCTTTCTAGGCCCCAATGGCGCTGGGAAAACGACTACCATTAAACTCCTGTGCGGCCTGCTGTTTCCGACCGCCGGGCGGGTGATGATTGGCGGATACGACATGCGAACCCAAGGCGACCTGGCCCGACCACTTTTGAGCTATGTCCCCGACTTGCCTTATCTCTACGAAAAATTGACGGGCCGCGAGTTTCTGCGATTCATTGCTGAGATGTACGGAATCCCCGATGCGACGGCACGCGAACGTATCAGTCAAGTGATCGAGTCGTTCAGTTTGGAAGCATTCGTGGACGATCTGACCGAGCGCTATTCTCACGGAATGCGCCAACGTACCGTCTTTGCCTCCGCACTCGTTCACAATCCCAAGGTGTTGATCGTCGATGAACCGACGGTCGGCCTGGACCCCTACTCTGTCCGTAAACTCAAGGACGAACTGCGTCGCCTGGCCAACGCGGGCACGACCGTTTTCTTGTCGTCCCATTCGTTGGATGTGGTCGAGGAACTTGCTGACCGTGTCGCCATCATCAACCACGGGAAACTGATTGGGTGCGGCACAATCGACGAATTGCGAAACAAAGCTCGCGTCGATGGTTCGCTCGAAGATCTATTTCTGACGCTGACCTTGCCGCAACCTGAAGACCAACTCGCACCAACATCGGAGGGACTCCGGCCATGAACACCACCGTGGACCAAGCCCAGCTCTTCCGTCGATTACGCTGGCATTTGCTTGTCAACACGATAACGGAACTTCGCGGCGGTTCGATGGTTCGTCCTCTGACGATTGTGCTATCGAGTTTGTTGGTATGGGCGTTCGTGTTTGCTGTGTCGTATAGTGGATTGCGTTTCATGATCGAAGAGGCCAAGATTCCGCCCGACGAAGGTATTGTTGGCCTGATAATCGGTCTGATGTTCTTCACGCTGGGAGTCGCCCTAACTTTCAGCACCGGATTGATCCTCAACGGCAGCCTGTTTAGCGGTCCCGAAACGGCGTTCTTGTTGGCCCAACCTTTGACGGCTGATCGCGTGTTTGCGTACAAATTTCAGACTGCGGTAGCGTTTTCGTCTTGGGCTTTCTTGCTATTGGGTGGTCCGGTTTTGATTGCTTATGGAATCGTGGCGTCGGCACCATGGTGGTTCTATGCGATGATGCCGTTTTACTTTTTGGGGTTCTTGCTGGTTCCCAGTAGTATTGGCGGTGTGGTAGCGTTGTTATTGGTCAATTTTATACCTAACCAGCGTCGTACGTTTCTAGCGGTTTTAGTCCTTTTTGGATTAGCCTTAGGCGCGTGGTGGATTTGGGGCCTTATCACCGAGGGTAGGCGAGCTGGCCAACCTGAGGAAGCAGCTGCAGCAATTCTCAACCGGTTTTCCTTTGCTCGCAGTCTCTGGCTGCCGACTGCCTGGGTAACGAAGGGATTGCAATCGGCCGGTCGTGGTCATCTCGGTGATGCTCTGTTCCAGTTGACGTTGGTATGGAGTAACGGGTTGATGTTGTATTTGCTCGTGACATGGATGTCGACATTCCTCTATCGTCGGGGTTACAATCGATGTGCCACTGGAGGCGATCTGCGTCGCAAACATGGCGGAGTCTGGATCGACAATATTTTGTTGGCGTGCTTGTGTTTTGTTCATCCCTCGACGCGTCAACTGATCCTCAAGGATTTTCGCACGTTTCGTCGCGATCCGCAACAGTGGGGGCAGGTGCTGTTATTCACCATTCTGTTGCTTGCCTATTTCACCAATCTCAAGCGGCTGTTCATTCGTGGTCTGGAGTGGCCATTTCAAAACTGGTTGAGTTTTTTGAATTTATTGGCAGTTTCACTTTTGTTGTGTACCTACACTGGGCGTTTTATCTACCCGCTATTGAGTTTGGAAGGGCGAAAGTTTTGGATATTAGGTTTGTTGCCGCTCGAACGCGACCGAATCTTGTGGGGAAAGTTTGGCTTTTCAACGGTCGGTGGTCTGTTGGTTGCCGTCCCGATGGTCCTCTGGAGCGATGTGATGTTGGCGATGCCCTGGGAGGCAATTGTCCTTCATGCGTTGGCAGTGTTCGCGATGACGACCGGATTGAGTGGATTGTCTGTGGGATTGGGAGCGTGTATGCCTAATTTCAAAGAGACCGACCCCAGTAAGATCGCTGTCGGATTCGGTGGCACGGTCAATTTGGTGATTGGTTTATTCTATTTGATCCTGGTGTTACTCTTTGTGGTTGGTCCATATCACGGAATGATGACCTTGGTGGCAACCTCTGACCAATCCCCGACACCGTTTTTTTGGCTGATTGTCGCGTTGGGCGTTGCCCTGGGATTGTTGACCGCCATTATTGCGGTTGTCTGGCCGTTACGCGATGGTATCCGCTCGCTACGACGAATGGAGTTTTAGCCGATAGCCAAAACAGAGCAGGAAGCGTCAGCGACGGCTAAATAAAAGACGAACCGCGGAGACACAGATCGCGATTTGGCCGTCGCTGACGCTTCCTGTTCTGTTTCGATCGTTCTTTTCAATCCACGAACACAAATTCGTTCGCGTTGAGCAATACCCGACACGTCGCAGCTAATCCGTAGATTCGGGCATGTTCCGCCAACGCGGTACGAGTGTTGGCGTCAGCCGGTCTGCCGAAGGCCAGCCGATGAGCGATCTCCATCTGAGCTGTTAGGTCGGTTTTCGTCGCCTGTAAACGCTCGGCCATGAGCGACGATTGCCGCACCATAAACGGATTGTTCATCAGAGCGAGGGCCTGTAGCGCTGTCAGTGTCGTGTTTCGCACTGGGACCGGTTGATTCGGGTCGGCACAGTCCAGACACTCCAAAAACGGATTGGGCACGCTGCGAACTACGAAACGATACACTGTCCGGCGATAAGTAGCCGGGTCGTGAATTCGTTCGAGTGCCGAATGATCGTAAATCGGAGAATGATCGTCCTTGAACCGAAAGAGCGTGTAGCCCGACCCGCCTGCGTGACGATCCAACGAGCCGCTGACCGCTAGTGTCGCATCGCGTAACGCCTCCGCATCGAGTCGTCGTCGCGTCATCCGCCATATATACCGATTATCGCCGTCCACTTTAGCGGCCGTGTCGTTGTGTTGGCCTGCTTGACGGTAGGTCGCGCTGGTTACCAGGAGGCGATGCAATACTTTGAGTGATCCGCCGCTATCGCGAAATTCGACGGCCAGCCAATCGAGTAACTCGGGATGCGTCGGCAGCGATCCCATCCGTCCGAAATCGTTGGGGGTATCGACCAAGCCGCGCCCGAAGTGATGGTGCCACACCCGGTTGACCGCACTACGCCATGTCAGCGGATGGTCCCGATGCGTTAGCCAATCGGCCAAGGCCAGTCGCCGCTCACCTTCGGTCTTGTCCCCGAACTCACGCGGCAGCTCGACGCACGACAGGCCCCGCGGCGTCATGGCGGCCTTGGGTTGTTCTACATCGCCCCGTTTCAACAGATGAATCGGCCGCGGCGGAATGCTGATGATCGAGTAAACCTCTGGCCCCGTTTGCTTTTTGGCTTCGAGTGCGTCGCGCTGCTTGGTGATTCGTGCGCGCTTGTCGCGAAGGGCTAAGGGGACAGCGGCTAGCGATTTTGCTTCCAGGGCGGCGAGTTCTTTGGCTAGCTTCAACCGTGTCGAAAATGCTGGGGCGGTCGCGTCGGCTAGTTTCCATCGGCTATCGGCTCCGTCCACGAGGTGGCGTCGTGCCCATCGTCCGGCGTCGATGGTGTCCTTGGAGGTCACGGTCTTGCCGTGCGAAACGACCTTCCCGCCCGCCGTCACCTGGACTTCGCCCAGAGCGAAAGCGTAGTCATTCGTTCGTTTCCAGAGTCTGGTCGCTGTTATGCGTACATAACGCGCCTTGGCCCCGGCGGCGTCGATTGTTTGTGGCACGTCACCGGGATTGGGTACGTCGGCTGTGGTACGATCGAGCAATAAGGTCGCGGTTTTGAACGTGGCATCGTCGCTCGCTTCGACTTTATACCGCACGGGGAAGCCGAACCCCGGCGTATCTGGGAAGTCAACCGGACGAGCCGGGAACAGATAGACACCATCGAGCATCAAGGGTGTGCCGAGGTCGATCTGTACCCATTTTACTGCGTTGGGAGTCGGCTCGATGAGACTGTGGTAGCCGTTGGTCGTGCTGCGTTGAGTGGGCAGGGGTAACTTGTACCATTGAGCCTTCAGGGCGGCGATTCGGGCGGCATCCGGGCCTAATACCTTGGCGATTTCGCGTTCGACTTCGGTTAATTGCAACGCCAGGTTCTGTCGTTCTTTGGCGTCAGATTCTTCATCGTGACCGGGCAACCGACGGTTGCCGCGATCGACACCGGCGAAGACAGCTTGCAGGGAGTAATAGTCTTCCTGAGAAATGGGGTCGAATTTGTGGTCGTGGCAGCGGGCGCAACCGACGGTCAGGCTAGCAAATGCGCCGAGCGTGCTGCTGACCATGTCATCACGGTCTAGCACGCGCGTTTTCATCTTGTCTATGGTGCCCTCGCGCAGTTCGACTTGTCCGACGAAGTCCCACGGACCTGCGGCGATATAACCGGTCGCGATCAATCCTTCGGGGCGACCTGGGGCCAACACGTCACCCGCTAGTTGTTCACGGACAAAATCGCGATAGGGTTTGCCTGCGTTGAGTACATCGATGACCCAATCACGATAGCGCCAGGCGTGCTCGCGGCGTTTATCTTTGTCGTAGCCGTGTGTATCGGCATATCGCGCAATGTCGAGCCAATGACGTGCCCAGCGTTCGCCGTAGGCGGTTGAGGCGAGCAAGCGATCGACGAGGCGTTCATAGGCATCGGGTCGAGTATCGCGTATAAAAGCGTCTTGTTCCTCGGGTGTTGGCGGCAGGCCTGTCAGGTCGAACGATAAACGACGCAAGAGCGTCAGGCGGTCAGCCTCGGGCGAGGGCTTCAGGTTGTATGCGAGGTGTTTGGCCCGGATGAAGACATCCACCGGATGGCGCGACCAGGTTTCGTTTGGGATGACGGGCAAACCGGGTCGTTTCAACGGTTGAAACGACCACCAGGTTTCGCCGCATGTGAGCGATAATAAAACCAGCGTAAGGGTTAGCACGACACGCCCTCCTGCGAATAGGACCTTCAGGATAGCAAGGGATGGCCCTAGAGCGAAAGCCGGCCACACAACGAATGCTCTGCTCGCCTCTTGAGCCTCGGCCTGCTCGGAGGTATGTTAATAATACCCGCCATCGGAGGCTCTCCCGCCATGTTATTGCTACTGCTTTTGCCGCACGCCATCGAGTTCAATCGCGACGTACGGCCCATACTTTCTGAATATTGTTTTACCTGCCATGGTCCCGATACGGCCAAACGCAAAGCGGGTTTGCGTCTTGACACGGCCGAAGGCGGTAAAACCGTGCTGGTGCCCGGCAAACCGGCAGACAGTGAACTATTCTCGCGGCTCATGACGCACGAACCGAACAAATCAATGCCCCCCGCGTCACTGGGCAAAAAACCAACGCCTGCCCAGGTAGCTCTCATCAAACGCTGGATCGAGGAAGGAGCCGTCTACCAGGCGCAATGGTCGTTTATCGCTCCAAATCGACCAACAGTACCAAAGGTTTCGGATACGGGTTGGGGAAGAAACGCGATTGATGGGTTTCTGTTGGCCCGACTTGAAGCCGAAGGACTGAAGCCCTCGCGAGAAGCCGACCGCCGGACGCTATTGCGTCGGTTAAGTTTTGACCTGCTCGGCCTGCCGCCGACTCCGGAGGCGGTCGATGCGTTTGTGAATGACAAAGGCGAAAAAGCCTACGAACGGGCGGTCGATCAACTGTTAGCCTCGCGACATTTCGGCGAACGCATGGCGTTATACTGGCTGGACCTCGTCCGTTACGGCGACACGGGCGGCTATCACAGCGACAACCACCGCGATATTTCTTTGTATCGCGACTGGGTGATTGACGCTTTCAACAACAACAAACGCTTCGACCAATTCACTATCGAACAACTAGCTGGCGACCTACTCCCGGCAGCGTCTAGCGAGCAGCGAATCGCCAGCGGTTACAACCGAATGTTGATGACCACGGAGGAAGGCGGCGCGCAGGCCAAGGAATACCTCGCCAAGTATGCCGCCGACCGGGTTCGCAATGCCAGCACCGTCTGGCTGGGGCTGACGATGGGCTGTGCCGAGTGTCACAGTCATAAATATGATCCTGTCACTATTCGCGAGTTCTACCAATTCGCCGCCTTCTGGGCAGACATCAGCGAAGTGCCCGTCGGCCGACAGCCTCAGACCAAGATACCGACGACGGAGCATCAACTAACGCTGGCGCGGATCGATCAGGAATTGACCGAAGCACGCCGGAAATTGGAGACGCCTACGCCAGCCCTTGAGGCGGCCCAGAAGAAGTGGGAAACCGCGATTGTCGAGGATATTGAGCGGGCCAAACCCGCGTGGCGCGTCGTGGTCCCCAATAAGTCCGAAAGTCTCGGCGGTCAAACTCTAACCACTCAGTCCGACGGCAGCATCTTGGCCAGTGGTAAAACGCCGCTCAAAGATACGCTTACCT
>RGDT01000215.1 GCA_009918525.1 Planctomycetia bacterium | reverse complement strand
TCCGCCATCAGGAGTGAATGTGTCCGGGCTATTTGTTCGCTGGCAGGCTGCCCTCGATCGGTTCGACACCGATGGGGCAGCCCTTGAAGCGTTCATCGAGGACCTCATAGCTTTCCGCGATCATATGCGAACTTTGGCTCAACGGCACGCGTCAAGTGCCATGACCGCATAAGCGGTTCCGGCGTTAGCGATAAAGTGCGCTCGGTCGGTGTTTAGCGAGCGTGTCCACCAACGGCCCGAAACGCGTTGATTGGTTTTGAGCCATTGCACCGCCTTGACGAGTGCTGGATCGTCCTTTGACACACCCGCCTCACGCAACACGAAGACGACAAGCCCGGTTCCATAACCGTCACTAGCAGCCTTAGTGTCGTTCTCCCGTTTGTCGTAACCTTCCCACGCTCCGAGCGAAGGTAGACTCCAACCGCCGTCCGGCTTTTGCAGGGCACGCAAAGCTTGAACTGTTTTTTGCTGTTCTTCGGCTGTCATCAGTCCATCGAGACGAGCCGAGGCCCACAAGAGCCATGCTTTATGGTGCAGGCTAGGCATCGGGGTCTTGGTGAGATAGTTGCGTAATTTTTCGAGACCGGCCTTGGCCGTATCCGACTTGGCGTAACCACCCGGCGCGAGGCTCAGCCCCACGGCGGCGAAGACAGCTCCAAACTCGTCATCGTGTTCCTGCGGTGGCCAATTACACTTGAGCCAATTCCATGCACCGTGAGGCTTTTGCAGTTTCCACATACGGTTTAACGCCGTTTCGCTCATCGGGTGCAATTTGCCCGTGGTTTTGGCATCATGGATAGCGAGAGTAACCCCCGTGACGATCACCTCGGTATCCCAACGAGGAGCGTCGCCTTTTTGTCCACGATCCCAGTTGGCGACTCGCTCTTCAAAGAATTTGCGAACATTCTTTTCCTCGGCGGATACGCTCTTGAGCGCAGGCTTGGCCCACATCATGGGCACGTTGGTATGGCAGGTGCCGCATTTCCGGTCACTTGTCCACTTGGAGCCAACGTGGTCAAGAAATTTCCCGGCCTGTTCAAGAGAAAATGATTTGGCAGCCGGTTCATCGGCTTTGTTGGGACCAGGGTTATATGCTGGTTCGTCCTTGCTCGCCGCCAGGACGAGGGATGAGACGGCGACCAGAGCGGCCGTCAAGGAGAGAGAGCGGAACATCGAAGATGCCTCCAGGGAAGGTTGACATTTCAGCATGTTATCAGCTTGGCGTCAGAATAGGGAGAGTTTCAAGGGCCAGAGAATTAGAGGAGATGATCGAGGAATGAAGGGAAAAAATTGTATCAATGTTAATTAATACACTTGCTGGCATCGTCCAGAGCATTTGTTCATAAACAAGAACCAGTTCGCCCTAATGCCTGGGTAACGAGTCCGATTTAACGGCTGATCTACCGAACTCGGGGTTTCTCGTATCGACTTTATCAGCGATCAATACCTCCAACCGTTGACATGAAAAAAGTTGTCGGCATCCAGCCATAGCTTGTTGAAAGCAATCGGTAGCAAAACGCAGCACACGTGCCCTTGCTGCTGAAGTGCTCAGATAACCCTTGTTAAAAAAAGCACGAACGGCTTGTGAGTTAAATGACCACACAAGCCTCATCGAATGCAGGCGGATTTAATTTTTCTAGAGTCGGCTCTGAATTATTTGCAATCAATTAGTAGTGGCGGTGAACAATAACTGGTAACAAACTGCTACAAAAGCTCGCTACATTCCTAATCCCGCTTCAGGTTGAACACTCCATGTTCTCTCCGAGAGTTAAAGGTTGCCTGAAAATCTGTCGCGTTCGCCTCGGCTTGATACGTAAAAGTCCCGAGAATCGGCCCTAAACGCGATGATCCCGACATGAGTACCCTGTCACCCTGGTGGCCTGTCACCTCCAGCGTGACACCATAACGAAAAGGTATCACTCCCCAAAATCGTCCGTAAAAGATCACCCGGTAATTCCCATTACCCTGTTGACGAAAATTTGCGCGGAGCGGACCTCTGTGACCGGATGTATCGCTTCGCCAGAATCCCGAAGGCCAACGTCCGTTCAGGTCCAAGGAAGGCTCCATCGCCTGAATCGGTTTTTGTGAAAAAACGAGTAGAAGAAAGAGAGAAATAACGGACATGCGCATGTTGTTATCTCGTGTAGGTGTAGGTAAGCTATCTTCACGTCGGTTGTAGCCACTGATTAAGTTGAGAATCCAACCTCCTCGATTATCCATTTGACCCCGCTAGACAACCGCCTACGCCGATTATGACATCCATATCGGGTATCAAGATTCATGTTCACTAATTATCCATACGCATGTGAAGCATTAGCGATAGGGTGGCCTTGTCCGCATATCTCCGTTCAAAAACGCAACGGATCGGTGACCGAGTTTTTCAAACGACGGATCTTCACCTTCCCAACCCCAGGCCCACTTGCCTAGAGAGACAAACCGATCCAGTTCGGCCAGTTCGTTGCATTGCCGGGCTTTAAGAAAAAGGTGGTGGCTTCCGTTCGGGACGTGCTTTGTCGCCGTCTTTCTTTCAGGATCGGGGGAGTAGGGAACCGGGGAATAGGGATGCCTTGCTTTCGGCTTTCCCTCATAATCGAAGTCGATCATTTTTGACTTCTGCTTTTCGATGTGGATACAATGAGGGCAGTAGAATCCTAATTTACAATGGATGAGGGCTTCTCCATGCGAGTCCTGACCGCAATTCCGATTTATAACGAGGAGAAGCACGTCGAGCGAGTGCTGGCTGAAGTACGTCCCCATGTCGCGGATTTACTACTTGTCAACGACGGCTCGACTGATGGTTCTGCCGAATTGCTCGCACGCCAAAACGGTGTTCATGTTGTCACGCATCCCCAAAATCGCGGATATGGTGCCGCCCTCATCTCGGCGTTTTCCTACACGCTAGAGCATGGCTACGATGTGCTGGTCACGATGGATTGTGACGGTCAGCATCAACCGGCCTTCATCGCAACGTTGATCGACGAAATCCGCCACGAGGATATTGTGTCGGGTAGTCGTTATCTCGGTGAGTTCCATCAAGACACTCCCGCTCCTGCCGACCGTCGCCGTATCAACTTCACTCTCACCCGCGAACTAAACGAACGCTACCGCCTCAACCTCACGGATTCTTTCTGCGGCTTCAAGGCCTATCGTCGAGAAGCTCTGGCACGGCTTTGCATCACTGAACGCTCGTGGGGAATGCCCTTGCAACTATGGGTACAGGCAGCTCACGCCGGACTACGCATCAAGGAAGTGCCCGTCCCGCGTGTTTATCTCGATCCGAACCGATCCTTCGGAGGATCGATGGACGACGCCGAACGACGACTCGCATACTATCGTCGCGTTATTGCCGACGCTGAGGCCGAACTAGCGGCCCGTCGTGAGGTGCCGGGGCTTGCCTCTTGTTGTTTGGCGGCCTGTGGGGCCGGTTTCTGATGCAATTGCGTGCCCCGGAGAAAGATGGCGAATCAATCGTGGTTCCGCCGTTGCACGAAATAGGGCGGCTCATTCGAGACAACCAAGCCGCATTCGCTCCGTTCATCGAACTACGTAGCCAAGCCCGTGCCGATGTTCTGCGACTCGCGTCGATCTACCATGCTGAAAACGGCGAACCGATTCCGGGCCGTCAAAGTGATGTTTGGTTCGTAAGTGGTCATCAGCCCGAACTCTTTCATCCTGGTGTCTGGGTGAAAAATTTCGCCCTTCAGGGATTGGCTCGGAGTCATGACGCCGTTGCTGTTAACTTGATCGTGGACAATGATACGGCTAAGTCGTCGTCGCTGCGTCTCCCAAATGGCGAACGTATCGCCTTTGACCGATATAGTGGCGAACAGCCTTGGGAAGAACGCCAGGTCTTGGAACCGCACACTTTTGCGACCTTTCCCGAACGTCTGGCCCAAGCGATGGCTCGCTGGCATATCGCACCATTAGGCGTTAAATTATGGCAACATTTACCGAAGACAGGCACGTTAGGCGAGCGATTGGCGGCAGGACGACGAGCACTTGAGCGCAATTGGGACTGTCATAATCTCGAAGTACCATTAGGTCGAGTTTGCGATACGCCGAGTTTCGCGGAGTTCGTTCGCCTCATTTTTCGCGACGCTCCGCGTTTTGTAACCGCTTACAATGCGGCCGTGGCCGACTATCGTCGTCGGCATCGTATTAAGAGCCGCAACCATCCCGTGCCCGATCTGACGCGAGAGGGCGATTGGTGGGAAATGCCTTTGTGGTCGTGGTCGGCAGGAGCATCGCAGCGCGAGCGTGTGTTCGTTCGCGATAGTGTACTTCGCCCAACAGGAATGAAACTGCGCAGCCGCGCCCTATTGACGACGCTATTTGCTCGTTTGTGCCTAGCGGACGTGTTCATTCACGGGTTGGGCGGCGGTTTGTATGATCGTCTGACGGATGATATTATTTGTCGATTTTTCGTGGTGCAACCACCCCGTTTTGTGATTCTGTCAGCGACCTGTTTACTACCGTTGCCGAATAGCGGAGCGACGAAACAACAGCGTCGCGACATGCATAGGCGATTACGGGATCTGGAATATCAGCCGGAACGATTCTTGAATGGAGCGATGGCCGAACTGATGGAGAATCGTCGGCGAGTGTTGGCCGAGACGCCTTCGCGACAGATGTTCGCTCGACAACGCGAATTACTGGCCCGGCTCAACGCCCCCCTGGAGGCACAGCGAGAACAAACACGTCGCGAATTGGTTGAACTAGACTCTCGTCTAGCGTCCGATGCCGTTCGCCGTCGGCGCGATTATTCGTTGTGTCTCTTTCCCGAAGAGAAACTAAAGCCTTTCCTGACGGCATGGCTACAAAGGCCGGACTTTGCTAGGATCATGCCATCGCCGTCGTGAGAGCCGAGGCCATGACCCCAGCCGTACATCTGCGTCCTGAAGACAACGTGGCAATTGCCGCCAAACACTTGCCGGAAGGTCAAACGCTGCACGTATCCGGTCGAACCGTGACCCTAGTGGCTCGGATCGGATTAGGACATAAAATCGCGTTGGAAAAGATCCCCAAAGGCGACCCCATTCGTAAGTACGGGCAAATTATCGGTTTCGCTGCGCGAGATATTGCTCCGGGCGAATTGGTGCACGTCCACAACGTCGGGGCTGATGCCTTCCAGCGGGACTATGCGTTTTGCGTAGACCGCCCCTCTACGCCGGAACGTCCACGCGAATTACGAACCTGGCATGGCTACGACCGCGGCGATGGACGCTATGGCACTCGTAACTACATCGCGATCATAAGCACCGTTAATTGCTCGGTTTCAACGAATAAATACATCGCGGAGAGGTTCGAGCACTCCGACCTGCTCAAAGCCTACCCCAATATCGACGGCATCTTACCGGTAACACACAAGGCCGGCTGCGCAATGCAGTATGATGGGCCTGACCACCGCCAACTAGACCGAACGCTGGCTGGATTCGCTCGTCATGCAAACGTGGTGGCGTACCTTCTCATTGGTCTGGGCTGCGAGACGGGACAGGCGTTGCACCTGATTGAAGGTGAACAACTGTTGCAACTCAACGGCTCGAAGAAAAAACCACTTGTTCTAAGTATTCAGGAATGTGGCGGCATCGCCAAAACAGTCGAAGCCGGGGTCAAAGCGGTGGCCGAACTGTTGCCGCGTGCTAATGACGTACGTCGCGTGACGCTGACAGCCGACAAATTAATTCTGGGCACCAACTGCGGAGGCAGCGACGGCAACAGTGGAGTTACAGCGAATCCGGCGTTGGGAGTGTGTAGCGATTTGTTAGTAGCCCAGGGGGGAACGAGCATCCTGGGCGAAACACCAGAGATATACGGGGCAGAGCACCTATTGACTCGGCGTGCGGTATCGCGAGAGGTGGGGGAAAAATTAGTCGAACGGATCAAGTGGTGGGAGTGGTACACGAGCATTTTTGGTGCGGAAATTAACAACAACCCCTCACCGGGTAATAAGGAAGGTGGGTTGACAACGATCTACGAAAAGTCACTGGGCGCAATAGCCAAGGGCGGAAGCACGGCAATGGTAGATGTACTGCGTTACGCGGAACCGGTGCGAGAGCGTGGATTTGTGGTGATGGACACCCCGGGCTACGATCCAGTATCGATGACGGGAATCGTGGCGGGTGGTGCGAATGTGTTAGCGTTTACGACGGGCCGTGGCAACACGCCACTATACGAACACATGAAGGATGACATGGATGTCGATGCCGGGGTAATATTGGCGGGTACTCCGGTGGAGGAAGTGGGACGGCAGATATTCGAGTTCATGCTGGAAGTGGCGAGTGGCAAGAAGACGAAAAGCGAACTGAACGGCGTGGGTGAAGAAGAGTTCGCGCCGTGGGCAATTGGGCCAACGCTATGAGGAGAGAAGAGGTGGGATTGAAGGGGCAAGACAGAAATTTTCAAAAAAGCAGGAAATTAGGGTTTCCTTTTTGAAGCCGACTCACTAAGATGCTTGCCAATGGGCTTGGTGCCCAGGGACGATGCCGACGGTCGAAGTCTGCCGCCTAGACTCTCGTTTCTCTTGCTCTGAGCTGCTCTTGTCTCACAGCCTGCGAGAACCCGAGCCGGTGCAGGTCAGTCACAAGTTCACCACTCCTCCAGAGGGGAGGGTGCGTGGACCGTTTGCTCGCGATTGTTATAGGCCCATCGGGGCCGTGGTATCTGGTTGGTGGATCGGGTGATCAAGCCCGAGAGGAAGACGATGAGCAAGAACATCTATGTTGGGAACTTGCCGTTCTCGACGACGTCGGAAGACCTCCGCACGGCGTTCTCCCAGTTCGGGCAAGTGACCCGAGCTCAAGTCACGATGGACCGGGAAACCGGCCGTTCGCGTGGCTTTGGGTTCGTTGAAATGGCGACTGGCGGCGACGAGGCGATCGCGGCCATGAACGGGGCGGCCTTCCAAGGACGCACCCTCACCGTTAACGAAGC
>RGDT01000214.1 GCA_009918525.1 Planctomycetia bacterium | reverse complement strand
TCCTATCCCAGTGGTCACGCCCTGGGCGCGTTTGCCGTCTACGGCTTGTTGGGATGGTTTCTGACAACGAGGCCTTCTCTACGCTTTCGCGGGTGGGGTTTTGTCCTGGGCGTAGCGGTTGGCCTTTCTCGCGTTTATCTAGGGGTGCATTACCCGATGGATGTGGTCGGCGGTTGGTTGGGTGGACTCTTCGCGGTGTGGTGCGCACTGGGCGTCAGGGAGCGAGTCGCGTCAGCAGGAACCGCACCGCTTCTTGACTCAACAGCCCCAGTGGTTCCACCCGCACCACCGGCGACTTGACCGTACCCCCCACACGCAGATGGATCACCCGGTTGGCCAGCAGTTCCGTCGCCTGAACGATCACGCTAACCGGGATCGGCCCCACGGCGGGAATGCGGCCTAGTACCAGGCGAAACAGCACGGGATTGACATTACCCAAAGCCGTCGTTCGAGCTATGACATCCAGATCGAGACGCCCGGCGGTGGTCGCGTTGCCCTGGATGATCAACCCCGCGAAGGCACTTTCCAACGTGAACTCCTCAAAACGGAAAACGCCACGCGACAACCGTGCGCGGACTTCGCCGCTACGGAACAAGGGCGCCCGCCCGCTAGGAAGGGTCAAGAATGGCGCGACCTGACGTAAAATCGGTAGTTCTAGTGCTTGAGTCTCGCGTAGCGTCAGTTGAATATTAGCCGAAACATCATCCGCCGAGCGTACCTCGCTACCGGTAATGTCGATACGGCCGCTCAGTTGGCCGCGAATCGTGCCACTGACATCGCCTGAGAGTCCGGCGAGAGCGGCGATACTGGCATCGTTGAACAGCACGGTCAGCTCAATGCCAAGTGTCGAACCAAAGGTCAAACGGCCTCGCACCCGAGCCCGCCCGTTGCCGACCTGTGCGCTGGAGTCGCGAAAAGCGATCTCCCCTGCGCTGCGGCTGGGCACATAGGTAAACTCGACCGGCAAGCCCCATTCGCCAACATCGACCCCGACCGCCCGGCCTCGTGTCAGGCGCATTTGGCCCGTGCCGAACCACTCCGCACCGAAGCGCCCGCGTAGATGGAGATCAGCCCGACCGCGAAACGAATCGCCGGTCTCTCCCTGGAGCCTAGCTATTTGCTGAAATTCGGCTCCCTGCAGAGCAATGTTGAACCAGCCACGCGAAGGATCGTCCAGACGATAGGTTCCCGATATTCGCAAGCTGCCCTCGCAAAACGTCCCGGTCACATCACGAAGAAAGACCCCCTGGCGCGTGATGCGGACGTCCCCGCGGATGCTCTCAGCTAGTTCGTTGTCTTTGTTGCGTAAATCCCGTACCTCGAACCGACCCAGGGCGGCGATACTATTCCCCTCGCCGTCGAAGCGAAACGGCAGGTTGGCGGCGATCACACCTCGCAAGCGGGCGCTGCCCGTGTCGATGCCAAGCGTAGGCAACAATCGCTCCAGGGTCACCCGTTCCATACGAATTCGGCCGTGCGGTTGCCCTACCGATCCAATGGGCGGAGGCGGGAAACGGCCCTCTACCCACACGCGACCTCCTAAAAGATCACCCTGTCCTTCGTAGTCGATGCGGCCGTGATGAACCACCGCACGACCTTTGAGGTCATGCACCGGGATTTGCGCCACCAGCAACCGCGACCCGGTGAGGTCCAGTTCGATTTCCCCGCTGGGGCGAGCGGGGCTTGTCAATGCCCCGGTAGTTGTTTCTGAGCTGGGCGAGCGGGGCATGTCAATTCCCCGGTTGTTGTTTGTGAGGGACAACCGGGGCGTTGACACACCCCGCACGCCGGTAGTTGTTGCTGAGCGACTATCTGGGCGTTGACACACCACGCTTGCCAGCGATTCCCACCAGAATCGCATCTGCGCCTTTGCCTCGATTTTTCCTGTCAAGGGTATAACAGCTTTCGGCACTCGCGCCGCGATCTCGGCAGCATCAATGCCTGTCAACCGCATGGCCAAAGAAATGCCCGAAAAGGATAGCTCTCCGTTCGCGTCTAATCGTCCGCCGTGGGTTTGTGCCGATAGTTCATCCAACCAGAGCCGCCCCTCGTCCACCCTCCACCGTCCTGTGACCGCGATAGCCTTATAACGACGAACCTCGACTTGTGCCGCGCGAATCTGCCCAGCCCCGGTGATTCCCTTGGCAAGACTGCCCCGGAAACGCCCTATCCCATCGGCAACACCCGTTAAACCTTGTTGTGCCGCCTCTGGGGGAAGCAGCAGAGCCAACCGCGCAAGCTCCAAGCCGCGTAGCGAGGCCGACATGTCATAGGGATAGTCACCCGTGAGCTGTAGTCCGCCGTACGCCGAAACCGTCGCGCCAAACAACTCGGCACGTAGGTGCTGTAGCAGAAGCGTACCCGTGACGAGCTTCACCTCGCCGGCAACCTCGCGCCACGGTAGGTTGAATGCGTCCAACTTACGAGAACGGATTCCGGCCGTGCCGCGCCATTGGCGAAAATCGTCGGCACGATTCAATGGCGCAGAGAGCATAACCCGGCCACACAATTCGCCGTCAATATGGCGGCGTAACTCACGCGGCAACAGACCAAAGAGCGACCGCCCTGCGGCGTGAATATCAATTTGGACATCTCCGATCGGTGCGAACGCGGCGGAGCCTTCCCCGCGAAAGGTGAAGTCGTCGAACCGCGCCGATAGAGCCTCAAACCGAGCTAGACCATCGGCCACACGCAAGGAAGTACGAAGGTCCGAGAGGGCGAAACTTCCCAAGACCAGCCGCGGAGCAAGGACGGTGCCTTCGACACGATAGGCCCTTGGCTCGCGTGCATGGTTGACGGGAATACGAACCGTGAGATTGAGCGAAACGGTACCGCTTATGCCATCAGGTAGGGCCACCTGCACCTGTTGGGCCAACGTGGCTATATCAACCTCATTCATGGCCAAGCGAACGTCGAGAAACGCCGTTTCAACGCCAGGCCGAGTCATCTTCTCCAGATGCGTCAGACCATCTGTAGTGATTCGTACACCATCCGCCAAGCGGTGAGCTAACCATAGCACTCCATCTGTCGCTCGGGTCGCCAAGGTTCCGGCCGATAATAACGTTGGGGAGGTAGGCTGGTCCTCGGGATCATTGGCCTTGGCCGCCCCTTTTTGGCTCTCTTGGTTGGGTAGCAGATTTAACAGTTTAGACGAGCGAAATTTCAGGCGGTTTTTCTCGGTGAACAGTTCCAGCCTGATCGGCGTCGGGATAGGCAACGGCCCCAACATGACCTCTGTCACCGTTCCCTTGCCGGTGCCGGTCGTCATGACCTGTTTGCCTACGCGAACGACGATGTTTGCTTCGCCGCTGATCTTGCCGTCAATATTTTCCGGCAGTTCCCACTTGGCGGGTAGTTGTTTCAGCCGTAGGTGATCAGCCCGGATGGCGAAAGTCAGGAGCAATTCAGGGCCGCGAAAGTCGAGTGTACCGCTCGTCTCGATTTTGCCGCAAGCTACGGCACCGCTGACGCGGTTGAGTTTGACGACAGCATTTTCGATGATTACCTCGCCGCTGACGCCCTGGGCGTGCAAACCGATGGCGGCAATGTGTAGGTCGGAGTCGATGGGTCTGAGGCTAACGCGATAGGCTACGTCAGGCTTGTGGGTCCATAGTCGAACGGCCACCTCGGCAGAGGTTCGCCCTTTGGCACGAACTTGTTCCCAGACGACTTTGGGAACGTAAGGTAGTGTATGGAGCATGTGATAATCGACGGTGACCGGCTCGACGCTCTTGAGTTGTACGTCAATCGCACCGGTAGAGTTTGTTTGCTGACAGGCGACCGTCCAGCGACCCCAACGCGGATCGCTCGCCCTCCCCGAAAGGGTAAAACCGTTGGCATCGCCTACCAGTTCGCCACGAATGCCAGGTTCGGGTTGGCCGTCGCTAACGCTTCCGGCTCTGTTATCCCCGACGAAAAAGTGCGGGCGATCCGGCTGATACAACACAACCCCAACAGCGGACTTATCATCTCCAAACGACACACGATAGTTTACGCCCGTCGCGGACAGATCGAGGTGAACCACAACGGCCACATCATCGCCCTGGGCCCCGAGGGTGTCCCACAAGGACAAAGGTATGAAGGGAATTTCTCGGAGCCGCGCGGAAACGATCTTGGTGTGTTCTTGTGCGAGTGTCACCAGCAACCGCGATGGTGAGGTTTGGACTTGCCCGCTGACCTTCCACGTCCCTAATCCGGTGGTGCTCGCGATTCCGGCGATGGTGCCGTCAGCCTGCACACGAAGTGATTCACCGCGAACCACAAACGGGGGTCGTCCTGCCTGCTCTAGTACGAGCGTTAGGTTGTTGACCTGTAACGCGGACAGTGGCGCATCACCGTTTTCGGAAGGCAATTCGGTCAGAATCCGGCCATCCTTGTCGAACCGCAGGTGTAGAGTGACCTCATCGAGCGTGAGCCCACGTGGACGCGCTCCCATGACCGCACCGGTAACGGACAAATCAGCTTTGACGGAGGCCACTTTGAGATAGTCGCCAACCTCTAGCCCATTCACGGTACTGCGCCCTGTGAGAGCTAGATGGGCGGACTGAATGGTAACGGGAGTTTGGAGGAGCCGGGAAAGTTCGTCGCGAATCAAATTCACGCAGCGAGAGGGCGACAAATAAGCACGCAGGAGGCTAACCGAAAAAATGGCCAGACCGGCCAGGATACCTAACACAACCACAGCACGACGAAGTTGGCGGCGAGGAGGACGTTGAGTCATGATCATCCCTCGCTATACGTGGTGATTATAGGAGGATAAAAACAACCCGAAGCATTAGGACGCCAAGAACACAAAGGAAAAAAGAGAAAGGACAGTTTTCTCTTGGCCTTCCTTGACGTTCTTGGCGGTTGGTCTCGTTTCCTGACCGCGTGATGATTTAATCACTTCTTGCAATCACTCTATGGGCGTCAGCGGCGAACGCGAACCAAAACCATTATCGTCTTGTGTCCCTGCTCCATCCATTCTTGACGCACGAGGCGTTCCGTACCGTCATACCATAAGTCGATAGTGGTTTTACCCGTCAAACGATAGTGATTGAGTGAGACTTCCTGACCCGCTATTCGATGCTTTTCCGTTGCGACGTAGGCGAGTTTGCCTTCGAGATCGGTCCCGTTGTCGGCATCGAGGATTAGGAGTGAGCCGGAACGAAGTTTGGGATCGGGCAACGTCCAATAGCTACTGGTCCAGGCATCGGGTTTCACTTTTCGCTCGGCCCCGTTGACCTTGACATTCAGTCCGTCAGCAACCGGATTGGCCGATACGGTAAAGCGTTTGGTGTTGTCGTCGGTGGAGGACTCCAACCGGGTGAGACGACGATCCTTCCACACTTCGACGCCGCGAAAACTGTAGCGATAGCTAAGAGGGCCGAGGCTGACTTTAATTTCGGTATCACAACGCAGGGACACAGTCGAGGCGTCCTGTTGCTGGATGGTCATGTGAACTTCGCCGGCAGCCTTCCCGCCGACCAGAACCGCGAAATCACGTGTCTCGATATCGTTAGCCCAGGCCGTACCGCCCAGGACGGTTAATAAGCACAAAAGTCCAATCCGCCGTTTACTCCCGGTCATCTGGAATCTCCTACAACCGTTGTCGAGGGAATCCTCATCGGGTCGAAACCCTGCCACATAGGTAATCCTATAATCGGAAGGTTTGAGAAAACCAAGATCACTTGGCGACTAGGTAAGATACGCTTGGAGCCGTCAACCGTGAGATCAAGAGAGGAAAGCGATCCGGGGGCGACCGAGGACCGAGCGGGTGCTCGGAACGCGAGAGCCGGATACGTCAGCGACGGTTTGGGTTCGCCGTCGCGTCATAGATGCACCAAACGTCATCAACCATCGGGACCGAAGCGACGTTTTTTCGCATTCGTCCCTGTATCATGGAAGCGGATCGTAAAATGGAAGTGTGCAGATGATTCGGCAGAATCCCCCTCGCTATCGGTATAGTTTCTAATAATTACTTGGCAGTATCTCGCCGCTCGAGCGAGTGACAAGTGCGGCCAGGATCGGAATAGTTATTGAGTCGCGGATGAATTGTACTGACCCATCGCAGCGTAGCACGTTCGCACCACCTGTGTGGAATGCGTATACTTCCTCGTCATTCGTACAATTGATTGCACGCGTTCGAGTGGCCACGGCCGCTCCCACTGCGGGTGGAACCACCGAGTTGGATGAGGCGTAAGCACCCCCAGTGGCAGGGTCGCATCCGTCGAGGGTGATAGGCGTACGGTGGTCAGCCCAGATGCCCGCTCCCTGTGTCGTGGTGTACGATGCCGCTGACGCTGTCAGCGACCCACGCCGTCCCATATTGTACAGAGTCGGATTCCCGGCCGATTCCACGAACAGGAGAGTGTTGGACGTGCCGTCCGTGATACCCGTGATGGCGGTAATCACGTTCGGCTGCAAGGCGGCCGACCACCCGGAACCAGGGTTAGGCGTGAGCGTGTTGGCTACCTCTGCTCGGATACGATTAATAACGTAGTAATCAGTCACTGCCCCAACGACCGTACCATAAATGGTGCTGTTGATCGTTCGAGTGCGATTACCGTCTGGGGCCGACGGACAGAGAAACGTTTTCACGGGCACCGCGATAGCCGCTCGATTGGGTGACGGAGGCCCTTGTCGCCAGTCCTGGGCCGGGTTGAACGAGTTACTCAGCGATTGTTGCTCGAAATACGGCAACAGAATAAACAACACACTCCGCGGCGACTGACCGGCCGGGATCGCAGCCGGGAACGCCGGAATAGGGTTGGTGGTGTCGTCGAAACTAGAGGGAGGGAATCCGCCCATGGTGCCCTCGTAGTTATGTGCCGCAAGCCCCATTTGTTTGAGATTGTTTTGGCAGGTCATGCGAGCGGCAGCTTCTCGGACTTTCTGTACTGCTGGGAGCAACAAGCCAATCAGAACAGCGATAATCGCGATGACAACGAGTAGTTCGATCAGCGT
>RGDT01000213.1 GCA_009918525.1 Planctomycetia bacterium | reverse complement strand
CGGTCGCGTCTGGATCGAGTGGCTGACTGGCTCCTGGAAGCTGATCAAGGTATGAAGGGCGGTAGTCCGTTAACGCCGCGCCAACTGATGGAACGCCTAGTCGTTCGGCTGGCTCGCGAACGACGCTGATCACGACAAACAGCAAAAATTCCCGCACGCTTTGGTATAAATAACGAACTACTCTGTCCTGATCTTCGGCTTCGCCTCCCTTTAACAAAATAAGTAATCAACTCAAACATGAGATCGACGAATCTGCTCCAATACCCCCAAGTCTTGAATAACGGTGTCGATAATCCGGTCGAATGTTTCCACGCTCTGTTGTCGGATTGGAGTAGCATTTGATCCTTGATTAGGTTCCATCATACTATTTCGGATAGCCTCGCGTAGTCTGCCGTCCGCTTCTAAACGGCCTTCCGCCAATTTCGTTTGTAGTTTGTCCTTTCCAATGACCCAGGATTGCAACATCCACAAGGTAGTTCCAGCAAATTCATGAGCTTTAATGGTATCTTCAACAACTTGTTGAACTTGTTCCCCCGCAGCCGCTGCTGCAACCAACGCGGCAATACCAAGGGCGATTGCTAAAGGTGGAAAGCCGATGGAGGCGAAAACAATGGCGGCGATTACTTTTACCTTGAGAGCAGCAAGGATGAGTAAGCCGATCATGGCGAAGACGCCGACGAAAGCCGCCATTCCCGCGAGACCGCCCACATCCGTCACAATTCGATTTCCATGACCGGCTGCGCCGCCTGCCAACTCGCCAATAGATTTGACCTCGATCGGAATGTAATATTCTGGTGGAACGGCGATTTCGTTTTCGTTCAAGAATTTAACCAAATGGTCGCGCATTAGACGGACGATGTCCGTGTTCAATTGCAACCAATATCGTTTGACAACTGTCTCGGCCTCATTCCGTTCAAAGTCTTTACATATTTGTTGAACGCGACTCTCAACCCGATTGAGGGCACCACCCTTTTCATACCAGTTTTCGTATACCTGATTTATTTTCGGCATCAGAACATCAAGAATTGCCTTGGACAAATCCGCCGTGTACCGCTCCAGTCGAACAGAAAGAGCCGTTTCAAAATCGTTCTTCGCTTTAGGTTTATGCCGCGCGATAGTCTCTCGCCGCGCTTCATTGCGTAGCCTTAGCACGTTGTAAAGTGCCAGCCCCGAACCGATGGTTGTCTCTGGATTCTGGGACATTATAATATCGCGGTTGGCATCAACACCAAATACATCGGCTACCATACGACGCATGAAAGGCCAATTACAACTTCCGCCGGTTAGAATGACTTTGGAGAACTGTCCACGTAATCCAGAAAGCTGGCCTCGATTGGTTAAGGTTAGGCGAATACGGTCATACAGGTCAATAGGCGTATCCATCACCAATCCTGCAGGTAAACGGTCTAATCCACACATATACCGACGTAACATCAAACTAGGCCGATATTGTCTCGCACGCTTTTCAAAAGCTTCGACCGAAGCATTCCGCAAAAATCGGTCCGTTCCTCCAACTCTGATTGAGCCTTTGAAATCATTTAGTTCGTCTCCTCTTCTTCGCCATCGTGCGGAGAAGTCTTCTTTGAGCCGACGGCAATCATTTTGCCAGACAGCCAATCGTTCGCCGTCTTCGAGTTGGTCTTCAAGGCCGGGATTTTGCTCGGCGACCCACTGAAAAAAGAGATCGTCAAACAGACGGCCCCCCAAAGTCGGATCGCCCCACGGCTCACGAAGCCCCTTCGCATTCACGAGCGCGATATCGAGCGTACCACCGCCAAAATCGACGACGATGACACCTGCCCGCGCTTCGGTCGGCGTGATTTCTTTTTTCTGAAGGTGATAAGCCAACGCTCCGAGTGGTTCTTCGACCAAACATACGTCGCCGAATCCGGCCCGTTTCGCTATATCTGCCGTCAAATTGCGATGTTCCTCGCCAATCTCAGCCGGCACACCAACAACAACTTGATACCCGTCGTTCGCATTGATCGGCCGCGACAATCCAGCTTGGCGAATTTCTTCACAAGCTTTGTGTAAGAAAGCCCAAGCGTCGAGTCGGGCCTGTTCGGAATAACGGAGGTCCGGCTTGAAGCCAAAGCTAAAATGACCGTTCGTCTTCCCATCCATTAGATTCTCTTGCCACGTATACAGGGCCATTGTGCCGTAGTCGGCAATTAAACTAGGGTCTTCGACCGTTTGTTGTTTAGGCTTCTTCCATAAAACACAGGTTGTCTGGGAATCTTTATCACCCAGTCGAATCGTTTCGGGGACGGGCGGATCACTGTCACTAATGCAGTGAGCAAAATGACTATTGCTTGTTCCAAAATCGATGCCGATAAATCCAAAGGGGGCAGACATGGTATCCTCGCTTCAATTGAATATCTGCACAATCATTAGTTGGATCGATCATCGCGTTGAAGTTCGCCTTTTTGAATCAGTTGACCATTGAAATACAAAGCCGGGCGACGAGTGCGGATTTGTTGTCCAATTGTGAAACGACCAAAGGTTTCAAATTCGCTTCGCATCGAGTCGGCGTAGACCGTACCCGGTGGATGATCCTTCCATTCATATCCTGCATCCTCAAACCGTTGGATGAGGATTTCGACAGCGTCCTTCAGACTATTACCATCGACACCATCGGCCAGACGGAGTCGAAAGCGAAGATCTCCCAGACAACGGCTGATCGATCCCGATAGCGGCGTTGGAGCAGGCAATGGAGATGTTGATCGATCGGGTTGCCGTTGTGGATGTGCCCAACACCAACACAAAACCAGATCGGCAACATATTTCAAGTAGAACCGTAGCTGGGTCTTTATCTGTTTGACAACAATATCTTGTTCCGGGCGGCTAACCACCGGCTTCGCCACGACGACAACAAACCAAGCGGCGAGTAACGCTAATGCACTACGAAACCACCCCGTTGTGGATTGTTGTCGCCAAAAAGCTAACACACCGCCAAGCAGTGAACCCGTTGCGCCAAGAGCAAGTGCATAAGTCAACGCAGAGCGTACGAGGGGAGCCTGAGCCAACAACCCAACGGTCAGCACCATCCCCGCGGCACCACCTATGCCGCCTATCACTAACCCGGTTTCACGCTGACCTGTCAGCATCCAGCCCAGTAAGACCCCCGGCAACATGCCCACCAATGAACCAACTCCAGCTGCAATCGTCCACGATCGCAATGGCATTTCTAATGTTGGTTCGGGTATCTGCGGGTCAAATGACGGAAGATGTTGCAGCGCGGCAATCAATTCCTGGCGGATAAATGAATCTTTTGGAATGGGATTAGGCCAATGTCCCTGACCTTGCAACCAGTCCAAGCAGCTAGAAGTCAACTTCTTTTCTACCCATTCAAAGGCAGCTGTTTGTGTTGTTGAGATCGTGTCGCGAATGCGCTCGTTATCAGAATGACCTGATGTGGACCGTGAACCGGAGTCGATCAAAATTCCTATGTTTGTCAGTGTTTCATCGATTAGTGATTCGTTGAAACTACGCCAATCTTTTATCAGATCTTCGAGGCGATTCATAAAGGTGTTCCGTGGGTGTCTTCTCAAATTACATGTACTTTAATATACCACCACCTCCTGCAACATGTCAAGTCTCTAAATAACGATTTTAATTGTTATTGGGGCTTTATTCTCCTCTTGCCAGCTTATTGATAAACTCAGATTGTTATTCAATCCTTTCCCTTATCCTGTCTTATCGCCTTGCTAGAAACGGAACAACAGATACGTCAACTCGGCCGGTCGCGTCTGGATCGAGTGGTTGACTGGCTCCTGGAAGCCGATCAAGGTATGAAGGGCGGTAGTCCGTCAACGCCACGCCAATTGATGGAACGCCTGGTCGTTCGGCTGGCTCGCGAACGACACTGATCACGACAAACTGCTATTTTTTACAAGTGGCAGCTATTGTCCTCCAACGATCGCTATTGACACCAGGATTTCCCCTTTCCAACTTGCCTGTTTTCGGCTCTAATTACTTTCGGTGCCGCTGGAGATGCTCCGTCATGCTGCCACTGCTTATCGCGATTGCCTTGCACGCTGAAGAGACTCCCCAGTCCCCTAGCCCGGCTGGTGTGCGCTTCTTCGAGCAAAAAATACGTCCCGTTCTCGTAAAGCATTGCTATAGCTGTCACTCGGCCGAGGCTAAGAAATCGCGAGGCGGACTGCTCGTTGACTCTCGCGCTGCTCTGCTCAAGGGTGGCGACGCCGGCCCTGCTGTCGTTCCAGGCAAACCGCTTGAAAGTCTTCTGCTCAAGGCAATCCGCCATGATGGGCTGATGATGCCGCCCAAAGATCGGCTGTCGGCAGAGGTCGTCGCCGATTTCGAGGCTTGGATCAAGATGGGCGCACCCGATCCGCGTGACGGCAAAGCCGCTACCTCTGTTGCCGGGATCGACCTAGCCGCCGGTAAGCAGTTTTGGTCATTTCGTCCGCCGGTGCATGTGCCCGTACCTGCTGTGAAAGACAGCGATTGGCCACGTGGCGATCTCGATCGTTTTGTCTTGGCAGCGTTAGAACGACAAAGCATCCGGCCGGTTCGCGATGCCGAGGCAATGGTTTGGTTGCGTCGTGTATCGTTCGACCTGACGGGCCTGCCTCCCAGTGCCGAGGAGATTGCCTCGTTCGAGTCTGACACACGTCCCGATGCTCGCGAACGAGTGGTCGATCGCTTACTGGCCTCGTCGGCTTTCGGCGAACGGTGGGGACGACACTGGCTCGATGTTGCCCGCTATGCAGACAGCAACGGCAAAGACGAAAACCTGACGTTCCACGAAGCCTATCTCTATCGCGACTATATCATAGAAGCGTTCAACGGCGATCGCTCGTTCGCTGATCTCGTCCGCGAACAGGTAGCCGGCGACCTTCTGCCGCATTTGAACCCTGTTCAACGCGAACGCCAACTGATCGGCAGCGGTTTTCTGGTCATTGGGCCGAAGGTGCTGGCCGACCGTGATCAGGTTCGTCGCAAACTCGACGTAGTAGACGAACAGATCGACACCATAGGCCGGACGTTCTTGGGTTTGTCCTTGGGATGCGCCCGCTGTCACGATCACAAGTTCGACCCTATCCCGACCAGTGACTACTACGCCCTGGCGGGCATCTTCACCAGCACGCGAACCCTGGACGGCTTCAAACTCGGCAATCCCGTCGTCTCTGGTTGGTCGCTGCGGCCAATGTCGCCGGAAGACGACAAACGTCAAACAGCGTTCAAATCCCACGAAGCCTCCTTAAAGAAACTCACGGATCAGTTGACTAAGGCGAAGACAGAGCTGAAATCAGCCGAAGAGCGTTCGACGATGCGTATGCCGTCGCGTTTGGCGGGGATTGTGGTGGATGATGTCGAGGCCAAGCAGGTCGGAGAATGGAAAGCCAGCGTGTTTACCAAGCCTTTCGTCGGCAAGGGTTACATCCATGACGACCGAACTGGCGATGGGAAAAAGTCTGTCCTATTCACACCCAAGCTACCTAATGCCGGTATGTATGAGGTCTTCATGGCCTATACACCGGGAGCCTCGCGGGCCTCGAATGTCCCCGTGACCGTCAAACACGCAGGGGGAGAAAAAACAGTCACGCTCGACCAGACCAAAAAGCCGGGACTCGACGGACTGTTCAGCAGTATCGGAACTTACCGATTCGACAAAGACGCGACGATAAGCATCACCAACAAGGGGACGAACGGCCATGTCATCGTCGATGCCGTCCGGCTGATCCCGATCGGTGAGACGCCCAAGGTTGTAGCCACCGCCGCCCCAATGGGAATTCCACCGGAAGTGAAAGAACAGATTGCGAAAGCGAAAAAGCGCGTTGCTGAACTGGAAGCCGATGTGGCAAAAATGAAGGCAACGGCTCCGCCTGCCGCGCGGCTGGTGATGGCCCCACGCGACGAGGACAAGGCCGCCGATCTTCGCATTCACATCCGCGGCAGTCATCAGACTCTGGGGACGACGGTGCCACGTGGCACCTTACAGGTGGCCTCCTGGGGTGAATCGTTGAAGATCACCAGCGGCAGCGGCCGACGCGAATTGGGAGAATGGTTGGCAGATGCACGCAATCCACTAACGGCACGCGTGTTCGTCAACCGGGTCTGGAGTCACCTGTTCGGCGAGGGCATCGTGCGGTCCGTGGACAATTTCGGCACTCAAGGCGAAGCCCCGACACACCCCGAGTTGCTCGACAGACTCGCCCTGGATTTCATCGAAAGCGGTTGGTCGGTCAAGGGTTTGGTTCGCCGCCTGGCTCTGAGTCGAACTTATGCCCTTGCTGTTGCTCATGATGGACGTGCGGCGTCGGCCGACCCGGAGAACCGGCTGCTGTGGCGAGCTTATCGTCGGCGACTGGAAGCCGAACCGATACGCGATGCCGTCCTCACCGTGGCGGGCACGCTCGACCGGCGGATAGGCGGATCGGTGGTGAGAGAACTCCCCGAACGGGCCATCACCAACGAATCGCAAGGCGGCATCGAAACCGAGGGGCACACCCGGCGTTCGGTCTATCTACCGGTGATTCGCAACGGCTTGCCGGGCATTTTCGAGGTGTTCGACTTTGCCGACCCGGACGTGGCGACCGGCAAGCGCGATGTGACCACGGTTCCGACGCAGGCGTTATACTTACTCAATAGCCGGTTTGTGATCGCCCAAGCACGAAAGGCGGCGGATCGTCTGTTAGCTATCGAGGATCAGGCGGCCCGAGTGCGTCACTTGTATCGTTCGGCGCTCGGACGTTCCCCGACGGAACCGGAGACACAATCGGCGAGGCGGTTTGTGGCCGAGTTCCAAGCCGACCTCGGCGGTAAGCCCGAATCAGAACGAGAGGCGTGGGCGGCATTGGTTCAAGCAGTGTTCGGTTGTACTGAGTTCCGATTTGTGGAGTAACGCACATGAACATGTTTTTCTCGCGGCGTGAGATGTTGCGTAGTGCCGCTTGCGGGTTCGGTTACACTGCTCTGGCGGGATTCATGGCCGAACAGGCT
>RGDT01000212.1 GCA_009918525.1 Planctomycetia bacterium | reverse complement strand
GCTCAGACCGAACGTCAGACCACAGTTGATGCCGACGACCAATAGCGCGGCGAACGTCCATACCATTAGTCCACCCGGCGGGCCATTGAATCCACCGGCGATTGCAGCAAGCAGCGGTATTCCCAACGGTAACAAGACCAGCGGTAACAGGAGGTACGAACGAGGCTTGGGTAAACGGACCTCGTCGCGTTTGCCTTGGAGAAACTTGACGATCTGTTGGGCCAATTCTTCGGCGAGTCCCTCTTCGCGGACAACGGTCATTTCGACCATTCGTCCCTCGACTTCCAAGCTCAGTCTAGTCCCATAACGATACTTGGCCTTCGATCCCGGTGGTGCGGTGATGACGCGGTTCTTGCCTCGCCAGAAATGGACACCCTTGGCATCGACCTCCGCGCGGTAACGTCCTTCGAGGTCGTCGTGGGGATCGTTCAAGACGAACAAAACAAACGGGACAGGGGCGAACGGCTTGCCTTCCGGGACAATCGGACGCAGCAACGGAGGAGGTGGCGGCGGTGGCTCGAGTATCTCAACCTCATCGAGTGCCGTATCGTTTTCCTCAACAGCCAGAGGGACCGGCGGAATGTCATCATCGAGCGATAGCGAACCAACGGGCGGAAATTTTTTGACCGACGATGTCTCAGGAAGCGTATCGAGGGTTGATTGTCTTGCCCCGGCGATAAACGTCGCCTGGCACAATGGGCAGCGAACGGATTGGTCCAAGACCTCGACCGGTAACCGCAACGACCGGGAGCATCGTGGGCACGCGATATTTTCAAATGACGGCATAACCAAATGCTCTTACGCCGAAGTTACTATCATCCCTGATGTTATCCCGAGCGACTGCCTGTGGGAAGATGCCTCACGTCGCCGTCCCGAGCGTTACCGGTGCCGATAGGGATGATTCGGTCGGGGTTTTGGTGTCCGCCAGCCAGCCAATCCCCTCTTCGCGGATCAAGCGATCCATCGCCGCGATCCATGCCGGGTGATCGTTCAGGCACGGACACTGAAACAGCTTTTCGCCTCCATGCTCTTCAAAAACCTCCAACGCCTCGTGACCAATCTCGTCGATGGTTTCCAGACAATCGGCCGTGAACCCCGGCGTGATGACAAAGACGCGCTTCATTCCCTTTTTGGCCATCTTGATCAACGTGTCTTCAGTGTAGGGCTTGAGCCATTCTTCACGGCCGAACAACGATTGGAAAGTCTGGGTCCACTGTGAGCGTTTCCAACCCATCGCCTCGACGAGACGAAAAGTCGTGCGTTTGCAGTGCAGTGCGTAGGGATCGCCGTCCTGGGCGTAGCGAATGGGGATTCCGTGGAAGCTGATCACGAAATGTTCCGGCTCCCAGTCAAGTTTTGCGAGTTGTTCGCGGATGATGCTCGCCGTGGCTCCGATGTACGCGGGATGCTCAAAATACGGCGGGACAATGCGCAGGGCCGGCACGCGATTGACCTTTTGCAAGGCCGCGAAGAGTGCATCGGTCGCGCTGGCGGTAGTGGTCGCGCTGTATTGGGGGTACATGGGCAGAACGATGATGCGTTCAATGCGCCGCGCGAGCAGTTTATCGATGACGCTAGCGACCGACGGATTGCCGACCTGCATTCCGAATTCGATCGGCACGCCGGGAAACCGCTTGCGTAGCTCCTCGACCTGTCGCTGCGTGTAATGCATCAACGGCGAACCGATGTCTTTATCCCAGACACGGGCATACTTGGCGGCGGAAGCGGCAGGACGAAAGGGTAGGACGATCAAATTTTTGACGAGCCACCACACAATGCGTGTGGTAACACTCGGAAAATAGATAACCCGAGGATCGCCAAGAAACTGACGAAGATAAGGACGCAGGGCCGACGCCGTAGGAGCATCGGGGGTTCCGAGTTGAATGAGTAGGATAGCCGTCTTCATGGAGTACCCAAAGAAAGAATTCGCCACAAGATCGTTGGTCCAAAAGATTCTTAGCGAACCGAGCGAAAGTTCGGTTCGCTATTCCATGCTTCTCGTGACGAATTCTTTAGGCGTCACTCAACTTTTCTTTTTGCAGCCCGAACCTTCTTTCGGGTCCTGCTTCTCGGTAATGTGACCATCTCCCGCTGACTTCAGGGCCGCACTTTGCTCGGCATTGAGGCTCACGAAGCTAGTCCATGTCGCCGGCACGTTCGCTTCGGCGTAGATCGCTTCCACCGGACACTCCGGCACGCACGCTTCGCAGTCAATGCAGTCGGCCGGATCGATGTACAACATTTTGTCATCGTTCCAGAAGCACTCGACCGGACAGACCGCCACGCAGTCCGTGTACTTGCAGTCGTAGCACGGCTGGCATACGACGTGGGTCATCGAAACCTTCCTTTTTTATCTCGACATGTGATGGCTCTCAGCACTTCGTTGGCCGAGAATATCCTTCTTATCCTTAGCAACTTAATGCGAGCGTGTCTAGTAGCTTGTCGCGTTCCTCTCAAGATGGTCTGTTTTTTGCAGGTCCCGCAAGGTACAGTTAGCCCACCTGGTGGTGACGGCAACTCGTCCGGGAAAGGAACCCCCTACGATGAACAAGGTTCGGCTCACGACCGCTCTTGTCCTTTTGGGTTGCCTGACGCGATCTGCTCTTGGTCAATCCGATATACCGCTTGTGCCCGTGCCTCCGTTTCCCTTCGTCTCGTCCCGCACCCCGTCCGGCGTGTCCGACAGGTCAGGGGGACAGGTTGGCCGGGATACCTCACCCCTCACCCTGCAATCGCAACCTGTGTCAAATGCGATTGTTTCGCGTTCCCTTCAGCGGATGACTTCCGAGCAATTATTCACCTCAGCTCGTCAAAAAGTCACGACCTTCGATTCTTACATCGTCCGTCTGATCCGCCGCGAAGCGCTTCGAGGCACCATGCAGCCCACCGAAACCCTGCTCGTTCGCTTTCGTGCCAAACCTTGGAGCGTCTATTTCAAGTGGCTCGGGAAAGAAGGCGAAGGTCGCGAGGTTTCTTATGTAAGGGGCCAATACGGCGATAAGATTCACACACGACTAGCGGCGGGAGACTTCCCGCTCATGCCCGCTGGACGCCGGATTTCGCTATCGCCTGATAACTCGTTAGTACGTAACGCCTGCCGTCATCCCATCGACGAAGCGGGATTCGCCGCCAGTGTCGAACGCATCGGCCGATTGATCGCCAACGTGGCCCAGAATCCAAAAACACAGGGGAAGTTGACGGTCTTGGGCCCGCTATCGCGTGAAGAGTTCGACAAGCCGGTGTTCGCGCTGGAGCATACGCTACCAGCGGGCCTCGATCCGACGTTGGAACAAGGTGGACGGCGAACGTACTTTTTCCATCCCGATCATCATCTACCGATGCTCATCACCGCTCAGGACCACAACGGAGCGGAGGCCGAATATTACCGTTATGATCGCTTGCAAGCTGATGTGAATCTCGACGACGAGGACTTCGACCCAGATCAACTCTGGGGCAAACCGATGACGCCGACGAATGTGGCCAATCGGTGAACCGACCGGATAGGGATGCCGATGATTCAAAGTTTGATCAGGCCAGGTCGCCAACAGGTTATTCGGTTTCTTCGTTGTTCCTCTCCCTAACCCGACTCGACCGGAATCCCCTTTACAATCGCCCTTCTGTCGGTCAAGATGAGAGTACCAAGCCGGGAGGGACCATGGGGTCTCTCCCGGTGAGTCCTTCTGGAGAGGGAAAGTGGGCCGTCCCATTGCCGACGGACTCGAGACAAACAACATTGAAGCACTAGCCATCGAGGGAACTACAGGCCATGTCGAGCGACAAGATCCCCATGACCAAGGACGGGTACGAAAAGAAAAAGGCGGAACTGGCGCACATGGAAGGCGTCGAGATGATCGAGGCCGCCAAGCGTGTCGCCGCTGCCCGCGATTTGGGGGATCTCAGCGAGAACGCGGAATATCACGCGGCCCGCGAAGATCACGCCATGCTTCAGGCGAAAATCGACCAGCTAAAAGATCAACTCTCCCGCGCCGTCATCGTCGATCAAACGGCCTTGCCGCGCGATGCTGTCGTTTTCGGGGCACGGGTCCGCATCAAAAACCTCGACAACGGCAAAGATGAGGTCTACCAGTTGGTCGGCCCCGGTGACGAGGATTACACCAAGAACAAAATCCTTACCACCAGTCCACGCGGTCAGGGGCTGCTCGGCAAAAAAGTCGGCGAAAAAGTCGAGATTAAAGTCCCCAAGGGCACACTCAAGTATCAGGTCCAGGAAATATCGTTCCCCGACTGATACGGCGATCAGAGCCGGAAACGTAAGTGACGGCAACTTGTGCAATGCCGCCGCTCACTTTTCCGACTCTGCCGGCTTAACCCATACACCTACTCAGCGCTGGGCTTTGCCGTCAGCTTCGCTACCAGTCGTTCCACATCGGCCGGTAGCAACGCATAGGTCGAAATCCGAAGCGACCGCGCAATGTTGACCCCCACGACCTGACCGCTCGTGTCCACGATCGGCCCACCCATGTCAATCGGGTTCAAGTAGGTATCGTGCGGTAGTACCTTTCCGAAGCCGAAACGCCGATCGCTGAACGGCCCACCACCCCAGCGATCATACGGCGGCGCAGCCGCGGTCGCGTCCATCTTGCCAAGTAACGGTGAAAACTCTTCTTCAGCGGTTCCGCGACGGATAAGCAGTGGGAGCGGTTCGCCGATCTTTCGCTTGGAAATAGCATTGCGCAGATCGTCAGGAGCCTTGATCATCGCTTCACCGACGCGGCGCACGATGTCACCAACCTTTAGCCCTGCTTTTTCGGCCGCGCTGCCGCTGGTGATCGACCGCAAGCGCAGTCCATCCTTGACTTCCTCTACTTGAACGCCCAGATAGGGTTGCGTTGCCGGAGCGGCTGGACGTTCGGTCACGCGGAACTGACGCGGTTCGGACGTCACTGTTCCGACTGCCAGCGCCTCTCCCGCCTCACCGACCGCAGCCACCAGATTGCCTGTCGGAACAACGTCGGCCGTACGCCAACGCACCGGGGTCAGCGCTGTCGCTTCGACACGCAAGACGGCGAAATCGCTCTCTTTGTCCTCACCAACCTTTGTGGCTCGTAACAGGGTGCCGTCGTGTAACCGTACTTCGATGCGGCCCTTCAACTGGCTTGCCTTGGTCACGATCAACCCGTTGGCCGTCACGATGGTACCCAGAGCGATCGGCTTATCGTCGCCCAAGATACGAACCGTCGAGCGAGCGTAGGGTTGCGTCGCTTCGCGAAATGCTTGACGTACTTCGTCGTTGTTCCTTTCATTCGGTCCCGAGCGGATCACTCGCGGTTTGGTCGGTGTCGGACGTGCCGGCGGAGCAGCGGCGACGTATTGGCTGTCTTCCTCGTCCTCGTCGCTACGACGACCACTAGGCATCGCCGTGCCCCAGTCTTCGCCGCGCATCATCCGCGACCAGTTGTTCAAATAGACATCAATCGGCACATGCACATTGCCCGTGATGCCCCCAGCCGTGCGACTGTTTTGACCAATCACGCGGCCGTCCATGTCGAAGATCGGCCCACCAGAGTCGCCGCCCATCATCGGGCAATCGGTGGTGATCGCCGTGGGTGTCACACGCAAGACCCGACCGACGCGCACCGGCGGACGTTGTCCCTTGTTGAAGGACACAGGATAACCCATCGTGATGACCCAGTTGCCGGGCTTCACAGTCATCGACTTGCCCATCTCGACATTCGGCCAGTTGCCCGGCTCGGTTATTTGGGCCATCCCCGCGTCGATGCCTGCCCAGTTGCCCAGCGTCTTGCCTTTGGCTTTCTTCCCGTCGTGAAAAATCAGCGTTATGTCGCGACCGGCCTTACTGCCTACGTGGGCAACGGTCAGAATTGTGCCGTCACGGCTCACGATGACGCCGCTACCCCCGCCCAGGCCGACGACCGACGGCGTTACGCGATCCACCACAAACTTGATGCGCGTTTCGAGCCGTTGAAGGTCGGCCAGCGTTTTAACGGAGTTGAGGGTAAAACGGTCGCCCGCTTTGGTGGCGTCTTCGGGAGCGGGCGGGGCCGCTGCCTCGCCGTTGAGAGTCAAAGTCAACGCCAGAGCCAATGTCAGGCCCAGGACGCCTAAGATTCGTCGCATGATTACTCTCCGCACGATGATGACCTTCATCCATTATTAACCAAGAGTACCCCTTCTTGTCTCGCGCAAACTACTCCTATCCTGTCACACCGCGCGGAATGGTCGGCATCTTTCGCCGAGTCGCGGCTCTTTCAGCCGGGTTCCTGCTGCGTCAGGCAGTGCAGCGTACCCAGACCCCATACTAGATCGACCGCATGAATCCCCACCACCTCACGACCCGGAAACAAGTCAGCGATGATCCGCAACGCTTCTCGGTCCCGTGTATCATTAAACGTCGGCACCATCACCCGACCGTTCGCAATGTAAAAATTCGCATAACTCGCGGGCAAACGTTGTCCGTCAAACTCCAACGGTGAGGGCATCGGCAGCGTCACAACCTCCAGGCGTTGGCCTTGCGGATCGCGGAAGGCCCGAAGCCGTTCCAGATTTTCGCGTAGTGGCTCATAGTTGGCATCCCCCGCATCGTCCTCGACGGCCGTCAACACCGTGCGCGGCGCGACAAAGCGAGTGCAGTCGTCGATGTGGCCGTGAGTGTCATCGCCTGCGATACCGCGATGGAGCCAGACGACAGCCCGAACGCCTAGGTTTTCCTTGAGTACGGTTTCAATCTGATCGCGCGTTAGGCCCGGATTGCGGGCTTGCACGTCGGAAAGCAAGCACTCTTCCGTGGTGAGCAACAGCCCGTCGCCGTCCACGTCGATACTACCGCCTTCCAGAACTATGCGTCGGCCGTTGAGCGTCGGTTGGAGCCGTTCGACACCCAGATAGTCGGCGATCTGTTGGGGGAGACGGTCGTCGTCGTGCCAGTTGTTGTACTTGGCCCAGGCGTTGAAGTGCCAGTCGACACCACGAACCTCGCCATGCCGATCGACGACACCCGTGGGACCGACATCGCGCATCCAGGCGTCGTCGCTCTCGAGA
>RGDT01000211.1 GCA_009918525.1 Planctomycetia bacterium | reverse complement strand
AGCTCTTGGAGCGTCCCCCTGGCCTGTGTGCTCGCGGTGTATGCGTCGGGCCACGCGGGCAAATCCCACAACACGGTATTGCCGTTGGGCTGTTCGAGCCAAACCTGTCGCGGCATAAAGCTGTTTTTATCCAACACCAGCCGGGCGCGCTGAAACTCGGTCCGATCTTCGGCCTTTTTGGGGGTGATGTCCACGTAGACATAGTGCGCGTCTACCTTGGCCAGCATCAGCCCGAAACGCTCTTTGGCCGCTGCGGCTTTCATGCCGAACATGAGGCCCAACGAGGCGTTATCGGCCAATTCCCCATTTTTGCCGCGAGGCATTTCATGGGCGTGGATTTCCTTGCGAGCGGGGATGAACTGATAGATGTAGGTACCAGTGCAAACAACTTTCTCGCTGATGTCGGTTTTGCCCTCGGGTTTGAGTTCGAGGACGGCTTTGTTGAGAGCAGTTAAGCCCGTGCCGGATTTCGTGTAGGCAGCCCAACCGGTATATTTGGTGGCTGTCTTGAAAACTTTATCGGTATCAACGCGAGTGATGACGGCGGTCAGGTTCGTGACACTCGCCATCGTTTTTTCCCATCGATCGAGATAGGCATCGAGTTCGGTTTGAGCGGCCGTCGGGGCGGCTGTCTGGGCCGACACGTTCGCGGTGCCGGCGAGCAGGGCCGCAAGAAAGAACAACGCGCGCATCGGGAATCTCCTGTGGTACTGGGGGGCCAACACCAAGCGCTCTTATACACGAGAGAGGGTGATCGGGGAAAGGCCGAAGCGACCGAGGGGGCAAGGGAGCGTGTCATCTGAGCCATTCCGGGGAGTTTCCCTGCCGGGTGATATCGCCAATCATCGTTAATGGTTCGGGGTCGAGACGTCAACAGACGAGGCGCATGTTGATTTCGGTATGAATCATGCGTAAAATGTACTGTTATACCTCTGCGTTCGGTTTGCTCAACATTCCTTCGACTCACGGTGCCTCGCCATGTCATCATCCGATTCTGGAAGCGTGACTCATCACCTTCGCCTGGCTGGAGAAGGCAACCGCGATTCCCAAGCCTGGCTCTGGGAGCGCCACCGCCTCTTGCTCTCCAACATGGCCGCCGACCATCGCGACGCCCATAACCGTATTGGGGCAGTCGGAACGAGCGACCTCGTCGGCGAGGTGAGCGTACGCTTTGTCGATCCTCAATTTTTTGCTAACGTGAAGGACCGCAAGCATTTTCGCAGTCTGCTTCGGATGGTCGTCTCAGGACACGCAATCGACCGTAACCGTAGAGAATCGCTGCGGCAGGCGCAACTCTTCGATGATGCTCATTCCCAAGGGAAGGACGACCTCAACTTCCTCGTGGTCGAAATGCAAGATCTGCTCGAAGAGTTGCCGCTGGACCTTTACAACACGTGGAGGGCACGCATCGAGTCGGAAAACGAACGTGATGCGGCCAGTAAACTGGGAATAACGCGACACGCATTCCGTAAACGATGGGAACGAATTCGGCTTAAACTCAGTGAACTGCTGGAAGGAACGGTGGAAGAATGACCCCTTCATCGGACCCGGGTTCCACCGGACCACACAGTCAAGCTATGCCCCCCACCCCTCACACCATTAAAATGGCGTTAAACAACTGTTTTGGTTCGGATGGACAATTAGCAAGCTTAAAAGACTGCCGTCCCTTTACCGAACTAGTTTGCGTCCATCCAACAGCGTTTGAGTTGTTTATAAATAATAATTTTAGTGACTGGGTACTCGAATATAAGAACAAGCACGCACAATTCCCTCGATTAAAAATTTTAATCGATGAACTTTCTAAAAATCTAGGCAATGGTGTGTCTGTTGATACCTGTTCCCGATACCCTCTCATATTTAACAAAGGAATACAACGATGGGAAAGATTTACCGATTATGAATTGCTCGGCCACGGTAGCTTCGGCGTCGTCTATAAGGCTAAAGATAGTCAACTAAATCGACTTGTGGCTATCAAGTATTGTTGGGATCCTAATCGAGAACTCGATGAGTTTAAGATGCAGGCTAACTTTTCACATAAGGATCACTTCGTTACCGTTTATGAGGTGATCAACGAGGGTTACCCTGGGGTGGTAATGGAGTATCTCCCTAATCCAACGCTTAAGAAACATCTTCAAGATTCGCCCCGAATAACGGTAGGCGATGGTTGTCGTATCCTAGTCTCCTTGTTGCGTGGTGTTGAAAAAATTCACGCCAAGGGATACGCACACAATGACTTGAAGCCAGGCAATCTTTTCCTGCGCGAATCTAATACCATTTGCATCGCGGATTTTGGTGGTGCGGCGCAATTCGCTAAGCATCCGCAGCAGTATACGCCCGCTTATGCAGCGCCAGAACTGTTCGAAGGCCAACCTTGCTCGATCCGCTCCGACCACTACTCCGTTGCCTGCATTGCCTTTGAATTGTTCACTGGCCACCGATGCCACAAAGGGTACCACACCGGCAACTATACCATTTCGCAAGCTGTTCGCGAGAAACTCCCCAAACCATTACTCGAAATGTTGGAAAAAGGACTCGACCGCGATTCCAACAAACGACCAGATAACGCGGCCGAATTTCGCCGACCTTTTGAGGAATACGTCAATACTCTTCCCCCGATAGACGACGAGAATCACCATCATCTCGGGGATGATCTCGGCTTCGTCCGTTTCGGCCGTGATGATTTTATTCGCTCGGAAGTCAACGCGATTATTCAGAACCTTGGCACGCCGTGTCAGGGTCGGCTATACCACGGCTCTGGTGGAATAGGCAAAACAACGGTAGCCGAAGAGATCGCTCGCCATAAAGACCTTGTGTCCCATTTTGGATCGGAACGCTATCGGGTGGTACTCGACGGTGTCGAGTCAGCGATCGGCGTGCGAAACAAATTGGCTGACGCGTTTGGGCTGACAGGAAATGACCGCCTGACAGATTTGACAAGGAAGTTAAAGGAGCCTCG
This sequence comes from Planctomycetia bacterium, assembly GCA_009918525.1. Taxonomy (GTDB): domain Bacteria; phylum Planctomycetota; class Planctomycetia; order Gemmatales; family Gemmataceae; genus RGDT01. The sequence continues at coordinate 4,116 of RGDT01000211.1, read as the reverse complement.
AAAACGGTTGATTCTGCTCGATACAGTCGATGAACCGCTCCATCACGACCGGTCGAATGTGGAAGATTTGCTTAATGATAACTATTTCGGTAAGTCTACATCGCTTACTTTACTGATGACATCCCGAATTGCCAATTGCGCATTGCAAGAGTGGTGTACAACAAAAAAAGTCGAGCCAATGCCAAGTTTGGAGTTGGCAGATATTTTTCACAATCGAACTAAAAACAAGTTCAAGGAAGATCAATATTTAAAAGATGTTCTAGGTTATGCTGACGGCATGCCATTGGCTGCAAAACTGTTAGGAGCTTACGCCCAAAATTGTGATAATCTCCTCGATGTGGTGAGGGAATGGACTGAGCAAGGACCTGATATTTTGCCGCAAAATAACGAACGCCGGAACTCACTTGACCGCACGATCGAGATGTCGTTGAAGCGGTTCGATAACAAACCAAATTCGCCAACTGAATTGCGTTTGTTACGTTTATTGGCTGACCTTCCTGGCGGTTTGCTTACTGAAGTAATCAAGACCAAATTGACCGGAATCGGAATGGTTGCTGTTCATTTTTTGCGTAATGTTGGCGGATTAGCCGACGAGAAGGACGGACGCTGGACCATGCTCGCGCCGATTCGCGAAGTGTTGCGGAAAAAGTTGAATGAAAATGCCGACGATTGGAACCAATTGATTGATGCGGCGTGTGAGTGGTTGTTTGTTCAAGGTGACAAATATTTTTGCGGCGATGTGACTCCGCTGGCTCGCTTTCGGACCGAACGCGACGATCTGGAAAAACTGTTGCACAAAGGATTGGCGTCGGAACATATAGCATCAGTTCAGGGTACTTTGGGATATACTTACTTCGTGCAACGTCTCGGTGGGGATTATGATAAATTATTAAAGCTTTTAAGGAGAGCCAGTTCTCTAGGTACAGCTAGAGAAATGCCGTATGAAGCCGCGGTTTGCATGGGCCAGATCGCGGACGTGTTGCAGGATCGCGGCCAGTGGGAGGAGGCGTTGCGGATATACCGTGAGGAAGTGTTGCCCGCGTTCGAGCGGTTGGGCGACGTGCGGTCTATTGCGGTGACGCAGGGCAAGATCGCGGACGTGTTGCAGTCACGCGGCCAGTGGGAGGAGGCGTTGCGGATACGGCGTGAGGAAGAGTTGCCGGTGTACGAGCGGTTGGGCGCCCTGCGGGAAATGGTCATCACTCGGATCCAGAAGGCTATCCTTCTGGCGCAACACGGCCAGCCGCACGATCAAGCCGAGGCACTCGCCGATTTTCAATATGCCATCGACCAGGCGAAGCGTTTGCAAATGGCCGAATTGTCGACAATTTTAGAATGGTATAAGTGGTTCCAGGCACAGCAAAAAAATTCTTCAAAAGGCGCAACCAAAACGGCCCCCTGATGCGGGTAGGTGATCGGCGGACGAAGGTCGTCTGCCGATTTCCTTGTAACTGCATCGGGTGCGATCATGAAAAACTTACCAGTGGTTTCCTTTCTGGCTCAGAGCGTCATCACCGGCACCTATGTCTACGATTGCTGCTACACGAGCCAACCCACGATCAGGCTGCTGCTTGTCACGGGCTGCCTGTTGATTTTGTCGCTCGTTCAAATCATCGAGCTGTATCTGTTGTTCTGTTCGTCGAAACATGGCAATCGGTTGCCCTCAGCGTGAGCCGATGGTTAGGACCGCCGACGTTTGCCATCTCCTCGCAGGTCTGTGGGGGTCAGGGAAGGGTCGGCGTGGATGAGCGTCGTAGGCTTGATTCAGGATGGCAGGGATGGAAAAAGGGTGACCGGTTGGAGGTCAGCCGAAGTGCGGTTGTCCGTGCCCGCAGGGAAAGGGAAGCAAGGAAGCGAACCATGAGCGACAGGACGTACACGCCCGGCCCGATGCCCAACACCGTACGGGGTGAGGATGGCAACGTGTTGACGGTTCCCACGGGATGGGTCTTGCTGCCGCCCGGCGATGCCGCCCTGACTCGTCGCGTCAAAGCCGCGGGCGATCATTGGGTTGTGGCCGAGAAGAAAGGGCGGAAGCTGTTTTCGCGTGGAATATGGGCGATGTCGGCGACTATCGAGCGAATCCGTGGGGAACTGGAGGCGGAACGATCAACGGAGAGCTTCGCCAAGAGGAAAACGGCCGACGCCAAGCGACGGGATCAGGCCCAAGCGCAATACGTGGGAGATTTTAAGGAGGCGGTGGTGTCGTTCCTCGGGTTCCATCCGCGTTATGCCAAATTGGCCGAGCGTCTGGCGCGTGCGGTGGCCAACCATGCAACACCGGTAGGCAGTGGGACCGTGGCACGGACAAAGCGTATCCCCATTGAACAACGAGCCGAAGCGGCCGTGATCGCGTGGATGCGTCATGAGACGACAGGATACGACAAAATGGAGATTCCCCGCATTCGTGGGAAAAGGCGTCAAGTACGGCGAGAGATGGCCCAACGCTCGCAAGAACTGTTGGACCGCTACCGGAGGGGAGCGGAGTTGTCGGAACAATGTCCGTTATGGGTCGCAGTAGGGGGCCGAGACACGGAAGCGGATTCGGAGGTTGGGTAAGTTCGGCAGTGGGAAAGCTTTGGGACGACAAAGCAAGGTAGGCAGCGCGGCGAGAGTCACGGAACGGGATCGAAACGGGCGTTGAGCCGTCGACTGTTGATGTCGAGGGCTTCGAGGATCTCGATGACCGAGTCCATAGGAATACCCCAGGTTTGCGCCCAACAGAGAATGTCGAGGTTTTCTTGCCCGGATTTCAACCGATCGAGAATGCGATCGAGCAGGAGGGTGTTATCGTGGAACTTGCGTTGCAACAATCCGAAATCGCCTCGGTCGAGTTCGACCCAGAACCGCTTGCCTTGAAGATGTTCCAGCCATCGCGCGCGTAGATAGCCCCACCAATGATTTTGAACCCATCGGCGAATGGCCGCTTCACCTAAGTCGTGGCCGGCTTTTTCGCTTTCGATCCATTTGTAGCGCAAAGCTTCCTGCTCGCCATCGACGTGGACGCTAGAGCGTTCGAGCATAGGTTCCCCTTCAGGGGGCGTCGTGCAGGCAGACATTAGTACGTCCTCGGGAGAGTTTGGGAGGACCAGGGCAGTTTGGGTAGATCACTGCCATTGGTGTTATTGTAACGAAGGATGGGAGCCACTTCAAGCACGAGCTTGATCAAACGGAGTATTCCCTTTCGCGCTATGGACAATCGCAACCAATCTGCCATAATAGAGCTTTTCCCCGCGTCAGATGGCCGGGGCGAGACTCGGAACTACGGCGATGATGCTCACCGAGGACGGCGGAGGTCCCGGGCCAGACAGTCGCCGCCGACACGAAGGATAAGAACGATGCCGCTGGGAATGCTCGGACAAAAAGTCGGAATGACGCAGGTGTTCGACGGCGAAGGCAAAGCCTTGCCCGTCACGGTATTGCGCATCGGGCCGTGCCCGATCTTGCAAGTACGCGATCAAGCCCGTGATGGGTATGATGCCGTTCAACTTGGCTTTCTCGAAAAATCACGCGATCGCGCCACGAGGGCCGAACGCGGTCACGTTGCGAGTGACTTCGTCTCCAAACGCAAAACGGCTCGCGCTTCGGCCGGCGTCACCCTGCCGCCCAAGCCCAACTGCGAACCGCAACAGCACATCAAGGAATATCGTCTCAAAACGCCCGACGCCAACTTGACCGTCGGCAAAGTCCTAAACTGTGCCGAAATCTTCAATGGCGTCAAGGCCGTCGATGTCATAGCGAACAGCAAGGGGCGCGGCTTTGCTGGTGTGATGAAGCGTCACAATTACAAGGGTCTACGAGCCAGCCACGGTGTGAAAAAAGGCTCACGGCAACGTGGTAGCATGGCCTCAAACGCCAGCAACCGCGGTAGCGGCCGTCCGAAGCGTGGTATCCGCATGGCCGGTCAGTACGGTGCCACGCAGGTAACTTCGCGGAACCTGGCACTGGTGCGGATCGACGCGGACAACCACCTAGTGCTGGTGATGGGAGCTGTGCCCGGCCCCAACGGTGGGCTTGTGTCCATCCGTCCGACCAACAAGGTCAAGTCGCGTCACGGCAAGGAAAAGCAAATGGTAAAGGAAAGCGCCGCCAAGAAGCTGTCTCTTATACACATCT